>NZ_KV833975.1:11566-24448 GCF_001837725.1 Enterococcus sp. HMSC072F02 | reverse complement strand
TGATCTGTCTAACTTAATTTGACAATTAAGATAATGTAATAATCTGGTTCTTATTGATTCCCTTATACATACTTTTTATAAATGCAAGGTACTCAAAACCTGTCAATTCCTCGATTAAGATAATTTCATCAGAAATATAGGCAAATCTATTTTTTATAGCATCATTATCAACATTTTGTCCAAATAAAGAAATACTTCCTTTGTCTTTCTTTATTATTCCGAGAATAGAATTTAGTAAAGTTGTTTTTCCTGAACCATTCGGTCCTGCCAAACAAAGAATTTCTCCTTTTGAAATTTGAAAAGAAATTTCTTTTACTCCATTTTCAGAGTTTTTGTATATTTTATTTAAATCATTAATAGCTAACATATTTTATCCTCTACATCCAATAGAATTGATTAAACAAAAGAAAAGCTATCCGATTAAATAAAGATATGGATAGCTTCTAACAAATTGCATACTTTCACATGGGCTAAATAAATGATCGTAGACAGTAATTGCTACTTACAGCCCAGTCTTACAGACCCACTTCCGTTTACATAACTCCAAGAACCAGTGAAACTCTTCCCTTTAGTCAAGCAATACAAAACACAAGCCGCAACAATTGTAACAGCAAGTAATAGAAGAATAGCAATTGCAACGGTATACCAAACAACTTGATCTTCTGCCAAATAAATATTTTGACTTGTAATAGTTGGTGCTGAATAATCCATAATAGAATCTCCTTTAATTTTTTTATCATTTCAAAACTACTAATCATTAGAATTTAGTAGTTCTGTAATAATCGTATGTCCGTCACCAAAGAAGGGCAATAAATTGATAATGTGAAACATAAAAATAAAAGCAGGTATTCTTATCCACAAATTATCTGATAAGAAATAGAGTAGAACACCTAAAAAGAAAACAAAAATCGCTCCTGAAAACGTAATGAGGATATTAGATTTTCTATCTAATACTTTTTCTCTAACAATTGACATAGATAAAGTTTTTATTGATAAATACCCGTGATTATGATGAGTGATCTTCCTATATAAAATCAAATGAGTGGTTTCATGAAGTATGATGCTCATTAGCAAAACGAGATAGGAAAAAGCTGGGAATAGAATCCATAAAAACTCTAAACGAATTTCTTGAAAAGATAAGAACAGAAAAAGTAAACATAATAAATTTACTCCACATACGAAAGTAATTATTGGGAAATTCTCTTTTAAAACATGAAAGCACACTTCCAAGAAAATTTTTAACGTTTTTTCATTGTGAATACTATGACTGGTTCGCAAATTTTTTTGAATTTTTTTAATACTACAAGAGATTTTTTCTTTAATAGAGGTTCTTTTAGGAAGTGTATAATTGATAATCCCCCTATTATTTAAGGCTTGTAGAAAAACTACTAGGTCTTTTTTTAAATTTTCTTTTGGCACATCAGGAAATTCTTCTTGAAACCATTGAAATAGTTCTTTCAAACTGATTTTCTTGGTTTCTATTAATTTATTGCAAATTAGTAATCCTATTGAATCTACTATCATTTCCAATTTGGGAATTCTTTTATCAAATATTCTTTGATTTTCTATATAAATCTCCGGATGTATAAAAATATCAAAACTAAAAATTGTGTTATCATTGAAAAAAATCACATTTCTTATCTTTTCATTTATCAAAAAATTTTCTCCTTACCCTTAAAAAATCAGCGAACATCAATGAACCAATCTTTGAATGATTTAAAAAAATAGCAAACATATTTTCACCACCTCTTTGTTTTGTTCTTTGCATGTTTTATTTATGTGTTATTATAGTAGCTAAGAAACAGAAATTTAAATTATGGTCAAAATTTTCACATCATAAAAATTAAAATAACGGAGGAAATATGGAAATTCATAAATTATTGAGAAAACTCCGTGTAGAAAGAGGGCTTTCTCAAAAAGAGTTATCAAAGGGAATAATAACTAGAGAAACTTTTGTGAAATACGAAAATGGCAAAACAAATATTCCATTTTTTGTTTTAATTGAATTACTGGAGAAGATGAATTTAAGTTTAGATGAATTTATTTTTTATTTAGACAAAGATATCCTAAGAGAAAAGAATTGGAGCTTAAAGAAATTAATAAAGAAAATCAGAGAAGACAAATCAATTTCTCAACATATGTTGCAAGCACTTCGAAAAAAAGCCAGAAATACAAATAATATAGTAGATATCAGGAATTATTTAGTTGCTAAGACGATCGGTTGGTATCAATTAGCAGATAGCGAAAGAAAACTAAACAACTCTGATAAAGAATATCTATCCGAGTTAAAAAATTATTTGGAAGCTGTTGATGATTGGGGAAGATTTGAAATGGCAACCTTTACTACTCTTTTATTTGTTTTTGAAACAAATTACATAAACGGTAGATTATCAGACATTGAAAGAAAAATAGAAAAAAATAAAGATTTTGAGATTTTTCATTCCATATTGATTGGTATGTATAACAATGCTTTTTTATTAATGCTCGAACGAAAAGAAACCGTTTTAGCTAAAAAATATTTAGAGAAGATAGCTGATGTTCGTCACAGACTGTTATTTTTTGGAGATACAGGTGTTTACTGTAATTTTTATAAATTACTTTTCGATCATTTAACAGAAGAATCTGGACGAGCAAATGATTTATTAGAATATTTTCAAGGATTAAAAATGATTGGTTCACATAACCTATCTAAACGTTTCAAAGACGACTTAAAGAAATTTGAGCTTATTTACAATATCACACCAATAATTTTTGTAGATTAATCATTGTAGGCAAGTAGTAAAAATGGGAACAATCACTGTGAATTTAAACAATTATGATCTTTATTATGTATGTAGAAAAACGGTGAAACAGCAATAATGAATAAAAAGAAGATATTTAATGACCAAGTAGTAATAGATTCCGTCAAAATAAACAAAAATAAGGAGTTGAAAGGCAATAAATTACACTGAGCTATCAGTTACAGAACTCACTTTTTCTGAGTTAAACTGAGAAATTGGATACTAAAAAGTACTAAAGCTAAAAATTTAGAAGCTTTAGTACTTTTTATTTTCTCTTTATTTCTGTCTTCATATTCCTACCAACTGATACATGAAAAACTGTGACGACGTTTGCTACAATATTTTCAGAAAAAATCAAACCAACTTTGTTTATTGTTCTTTCTATATATCAAATTATCCCCTACCTTATGGAATTTTCAGCCGCTTTTGGTAGAAAATTGGAAAAATCAGGTAGAAATAGGTCGCTTTTTCTCTCTTTAGAAGGTTGATAAATCCCAAGTTTTAATGAGTTTTGCCATCATTTCCGATACATCTTGAATTCTAAGAATAGATCATTATAGATGCCTAGGTATTTCGATCCTAGATCTTCGTAGACTTCAAGATGAGAGATCGTGTCATCAGATGGATAAAATTGTTCGTCCGACGAAATGTCTTTTGGCAATAACGCTTTTGCTTTTTCGTTTGGTGTAGAATAACCAATATACTCTGCATTTTGTGCCGCGTTTTCCGGTTCTAGCATAAAGTTGATGAAATCATAGGCACCTTCTTTATTTTTCGCGGTTTTTGGCATAACGATATTATCAAACCAAAGATTGGACCCTTCTGGTGGGATCACGTAATGTAAATGTTCATTTTCCCACATCATATCGGCAGCTTCGCCAGAAAATGTTACTGCCACGGAAGCTTCTTCATTGATCATGTACATTTTGATCTCATCAGCCACGATTGCTTTGACATTTGGTGTTAGATGATTCAATTTATTTGCTGCTTCTGTCAGCTGTGCCATATTCTTACTATTCAAAGAATAGCCTAAACTATTCAAAGAAAGCCCCATAACTTCTCGTGCACCATCAATCAGCATCAAACTGTCTTTCAATTCCGGCTTCCACAAATCATCCCAATGCTGGATTTGATCTGCATCAAAGAATTTATCATTATATACGATCCCTAAAGTTCCCCAAAAATATGGAATCGAATACTGATTATCTGGATCAAAATCCAAATTTAAAAATCGTGGATCGATATTATTTAATCCTTTGATCTTTGAATGATCTAAGGGTAGCACTAGTTTTTCTTTGATCATTTTTTGGATCATATATTCACTTGGAATAGCGATATCATAGTTTGTTCCACCTTGTTGGATCTTTGTGAACATCGCTTCATTAGAATCAAATGTTTCATAATTTACTTTGTATCCATATTCTTTTTCAAATTTCGTGATCAAACTAGGATCGATATAATCCCCCCAGTTATAGATCGTCAGTACCTTCGCTCCACTCATGCCACTTGTTTTTTCAAGTTGACGTACACCAAGCAGCAGCACCGCAATAATGATGAGAATACCTAAAAACAGAGATTGTAATTTTTTCATCGTAGCCGTGCCACCCCCTCGCGTACTCTTCTGTTTTTCTTCAACCGTTTTGGACGGTTTTCTTTACTAATGAAGTAGTAACCAATGACCAATATCATGGAGAACAAGAAAACTAATGCACTTAGCGCATTGATTTCTAAACTGATTCCTTGTCTTGCACGAGAATAAATCTCTACTGAGAGCGTTGTAAAGCCATTTCCTGTGACGAAAAACGTAACCGCAAAATCATCAAGAGAATAGGTAAATGCCATAAAATACCCAGCTATGATCCCTGGAGAAAGATAAGGCAAAATGATATTTTTGACTACTTGCAAATTATTCGCACCAAGATCTCTAGCCGCATCAACCATTGAATCGTTCATTTCTTGCAATTTTGGCAAGACCATCAAGACGACGATTGGAATGCTGAAAGCAATATGGGAAAGCAATACACTCTGAAAACCTAATCCGAACCCTAGTAGTGTAAAGAAAATCAAGAAACTAGCACCGATAATAACATCAGGAGAGACTAATAAGATGTTATTCATGCTCAACAACGCTGTCCGTGCACGTCGTTTCTTCGTGTAATAGATCCCCATAGCCCCAAATGTCCCGATGATCGTGGCGATCAATGCAGATAAGAAAGCCAACATGAACGTATTCAATACGATAATGATCAAACGAGTATCTTCAAAAACAGCTTCATAATTTTCCCAAGTGAACCCTGTAAAGCTGTTCATCGTTCCTCCTTCATTGAAGGAATAAAAAATCAGATAGAAGATCGGTGCATATAAGAATAAAAAGACGATCCCTAAATAAAGATACGACCATTTAAATTTTTTCATTTATGAGCGACCTCCTTTTTTCTTCTCGCCTGTCAGGAGCATCACGATAAACATAGCAATGATTAAAATCACACCGATCGTAGAACCCATCCCCCAGTTTTGCGTAACCAAGAAATGCTGTTCGATAGCTGTTCCTAAAGTGATCACTCGGTTTCCACCAATCAGACGAGTGAGCATGAATAAAGAAAGAGAAGGAATAAAGACTGCTTGGACGCCGCTTTTCACACCATTTAATGATAATGGAAAAATCACTCGTCGGAAGGTCTCAAAGCTATTCGCTCCTAAATCTCTGCTGGCACTGATCAAAGAAGGATTCATCTCTTCCAATGCATTGAAAATCGGCATAATCATAAATGGAATCTCGATATACGTTGCGACGAACAAGAAACTGAAGTCTGTGAACAATATCTGTTTCGGTCCGATCCCGATAAAATCAAAGAAATGATTCACGCTGCCGTGAACACTGAAAATTCCAATAAATGCGTAAGCTTTAAGCAGCAGATTCACCCATGTAGGCAAAATAATCAACATCAGCCATAATTGCTTGTGCTTCAGTTTTGTTAAAAAATAAGCAGTCGGGTAACTAATGATCAGTGTAAAAAACGTGATCAAAAATGCATACCATACAGAATTGATCGTCATAGAAAGCGATGTCCCCGACGTAAAATAAGATAGATAGTTATTCAGCGTGAATTGCCCATTCATATCAAAAAAAGATTGATAAATGATCATTAATACAGGCGCGATCACGAATAAACCGAGCCACAAAATATAAGGGACGGAATAGATCCTGCGCATTGTTTTCATTCTTGTCCCCCCTATTCTTCGTAACTGTCAAGACGTGCATCGAATTCTTCTTCAGACTCGTTGAAACGCATGACATGGATATCTTCTGGCTCAAAGGCCAATCCTACTTTGCTTCCTTCTTTAGCTTTTTTCGTCGAATGGACCATCCATTCATTTTGCTGTTCATCATAACAGATGATTTCATAATGGACACCACGAAACAGCTGAGTATCGACCGTTACGACTAGCTTTCCTTTATCTGGTGTCGTGATCGTCAAATCCTCTGGGCGTAAAACAACTTCAACTGGCTCATTCGGGCGCATCCCGCCATCGACACATTCAAATTGCTTACCAACAAACTCAACTAGATTATCTTCGATCATCACACCGTCCACGATATTGCTTTCCCCAACAAAATCAGCAACGAAATGATTGATTGGCTCATCATAAATATCTACAGGCGTACCACTTTGGACGATTTTCCCTTTATTCATGACAAAAATCTCATCACTCATCGCCAACGCTTCTTCTTGATCATGAGTCACAAAAATAAACGTGATCCCTAATCGTTGTTGCAGATCCCGCAGTTCATACTGCATATCTGTACGTAGTTTCAAATCAAGCGCCGATAACGGTTCATCTAGTAACAATACTTTAGGTTCGTTCACGATTGCTCGTGCAATCGCTACACGCTGTCTTTGACCACCAGACATTTCACTGATCTCCCGTTTCTCATATCCAGGAAGCTGGACCATACGCAATGCATCTTTTACCTTCTTTTCGATATCAGATTTGGACATTTTTTTGATCTTCAATCCAAAAGCAACGTTATCAAAAACATTCATATGAGGAAAAAGTGCATAATCTTGGAAGACGGTGTTTACTTGTCGCTTATTAGCTGGCAAATCATTCAACCGTTTCCCTTCAAAATAGATGTCCCCTTCTGTAGCTTCAGTGAATCCAGCTATAATACGTAGGATCGTTGTTTTACCACAGCCGGAAGGACCAAGCAGTGTATAAAATTTTCCTTGTTCGATCTCAAAACTTACTTTTTTTAATACTGTTTCATCATCATAGCTTTTCACTACTTGATCAAATGAAATGATTGGTTTCCCCACGTTTTTACCCCCTATATTACAAATATGATTGTGTCGCGACAATCAATACTTTTGTTCGTTTTTTGAGATGATTCCTTAATTGATGTTGTTTTGTCGCTTGATAATAGATCGACTGTCCTGCTTTTGCCACATAGACCGTCTCTCCTAAGCTTAACTCTAATTCCCCTTCTAATACAAAAATAAACGTTTCAGATAATGAAGGTTCAAACGTCTTATATTCTCCTGCACCTTCAAAAGTTAGTAAAACAGGCTCCATTTCTTTTTCATTCGAATCAGCCACCAGCCATTCCAATTCATACCCGTTTTCTTCATCGAAATAAACCGTATGATCTTCTTTTGAATAAACCACTTGCAGATTCGCTGCTTCTTGATGAAAAAATTCTTCTGGAGTGACACCTAAGACTTCAAGAATAGAAAAGAATGTTTCCATTGATGGTGAACTTAAATCTCGTTCCAACTGGGAAATATACCCTTTTGACAAATCTGTGCGTTCGCCTAGTTCTTCTTGTGTCAAATTCTTTTGGATGCGCAAATTTCTTAACTTCTCACCAATTTCCATAATTTCCTCCGTATGAAGTTTTCTAATAGTAAACTTCTGGTTTACTACCACTCGTATTAGTATACGAATTTTATTGCAAAAGGCAACCCTTTTTAACATTTTTTTTGCTGAATATTTCTTTATCTTTTCGAATCATTTCTACTTATTCGATTCTTTCTTTTTTCTGCCTCTTTCACCTAATTTTTGTCTAAATTTAAGGAAGAACCAGAATAAAAAAGTAGGCTTTGTGGTATGATAAAAGAAAATTTTTAAAAGGAGTGTCTCACGAATGAACGCTTTTCGATCTTTTCAGGTAATAAATGAACCTGTTTTCCATACAGCAATCAGTGATCTGCCATTTACTGAATTGGCTGAAAATGAAGTCTTGGTAAAAATTGCCTATTCTGATGTCAATTATAAAGATGCATTGGCAATGAGCGAGTCCGGTCAGGTGATACGAACCTATCCGATGACTCCAGGGATTGATTTATCCGGAACTGTCGTCCAAAGTAAAGATTCACGTTTTTCAGAAGGAGATCTTGTACTTGCTACTGGTTTTGGGCTTGGTGTCACCTATCCAGGCGGTTACAGCCAATACCAAAAAGTACCAGGAGACTGGTTAGTCCCTCTACCGAAAAATATGACACTGCGTCAAGCGATGATTTTTGGTACAGCAGGGTTTACTGCTATGTTGTGTGTGAACGCTTTAATCCGTCAAGGCATAACCTCCAATAAAAAAATTGTCGTTACTGGTGCTTCTGGCGGTGTAGGCAGTGTAGCTGTCGCCCTGTTACATAAACACGGATTCCAGTCAATCATTGCTTTTTCCAGAAAAGAAGAGTCTGTCACATGGCTAAAAAGTTTAGGTGCTTCTCAAGTCGTACGTCCTGATGAATTTCTGCCAGAAACAACAAAAGCTTTAGGAAAACAGCAAATCGATGCTGTCATCGACACAGTAGGTGGTGAGCAACTAAGTAGTCTTCTTCCATTGATCTCTTATAACGGTGTAGCAGCTTTATGCGGCAATGCAGGGGGAATCAAACTAAACACGACCGTTTTGCCTTTTATTCTGCGAAACATCCAATTGATTGGCATCGATTCTGTCAATGTACCTATTGAACAACGTCCTTCTTTATGGCAACAGATGGCAGATTTGCAGATAGCAGATGACTTAGTTGCCCAAGAAGTTACTCTGGAGCAGTTGCCTGAAACAGCAACTAAACTACTTGCTGGGACGCATCAAGGAAGAACACTGGTAAATGTAGGTGACCAAAAATGAAGGTTCTGATCACAGCTGGAGGGACAACTGAAAAAATCGATCAGGTACGTGCTATTACGAATCATTCGACAGGACGATTAGGACAAGCTTTAGCTGATCACTTAGCTGCCAACCCAGATACCACAGTCGATTACGTGACTACGAGACAAGCACTGAAACCGGAAAGACGTTCCAATATAACGATCTATACGATTGAGTCTGCCCAAGACTTGTTTTTGCAATTAGAAGCACTCTCAAAAAAAGAACACTATGATGCAATTATCCACAGTATGGCAGTCAGTGATTTTACTCCTGCTTTTAGTTTTTCAGAAGAACAGTTGGCAAAAAAACTACCCGCTTCTTCAACGCAAGAAGAACTGGCCAATTGGTTTGCAGAAAATGAACAAACAAAGAACTCTGCTTCAAAAATCTCTTCTGACACTGAGCATCTTGTGCTCGTTTTGAAGAAAACGCCAAAAATCATTTCTTATCTGCGTGAATGGCAGCCGAAAGCGAAAATCATTGGTTTCAAACTATTAGTAGATGTACCAAAGGAATCACTTCTTACAGTCGCCAAAAACAGTCTGATAAATAACAAAACTGATTTTATTTTCGCAAATGATTTGACAGAAATCCATGGCGAGACACACCACGGCTATCTCTTATCTAAAGATGGGACAGTGGAAGAAGCACAAAGCAAATCTGAGATTGCTGCATTGATTACTGATAAAATTAGATTGGAGGAATCAAAATGAAAAAGATCTTATTAGGCGTTACCGGAAGTATTTCTGCTTACAAAAGCGCCGATCTTACAAGTCAATTTGTCAAATCAGGTGTCCAAGTAGATGTGATTATGTCTCAAAGCAGCACACATTTTATCACGCCATTAACCTTGCAATCTCTGTCGAAGCGAGCAGTCCATACAGATGTCATGCAAGAATCAAATCCACAGGTGATCAATCATATCGAACTAGCCAAACAAGCTGACTTGTTTCTCATCGCACCTGCTACAGCAAACATTATCGGCAAGCTAGCAAACGGCATTGCAGACGATCTCCTTTCAACAGTCGCAATGGCGCTTCCGGAGGGAACACCAAAACTGATTGCCCCTGCCATGAACACGAATATGTATCAAAACTCGATCACTCAGCGTAATCTGGAAACATTGAGATCTGTCGGCTATCAGGAAATCGAACCAAAAGAATCTCTTTTAGCTTGCGGAGATTTTGGAAAAGGTGCTTTAGCTGATATTCAGACGATCATCGAACAGGTCATGCTGACTCTTAACGAAAGAAATGCTTAGTGAAAAAGGAGTACTTATGAAAAATACAAAAAATTTTACTTTGACTGCGATGTTTTTAGCTATTTTGATTTTATTAGCTGTTACGCCTCTAGGGTTTATTCCTATTGGCCCAATAAATGCAACAACCATGCATATACCTGTAATCATTGCTTCGATCGTTTTAGGACCAAGACTAGGTGCTTTTCTTGGCGGTACATTTGGACTGATCAGTATGATTCGAAGTACGGTTATCCAAACACCTTTGTCTTTTGTCTTTTCTCCGTTCATCCCAGTCATCGGAACTGAACATGGAAGCTGGAAAGCCTTGTTGATCGCGTTTATTCCTCGGATCTTGATTGGTGTTGTTCCTTATTTCGTTTATAATGGTCTGCGTAAACTGATGAAACAAAAAGCAGATACCGTCTCTTTATTCTTAGCAGGACTTGCCGGCTCATTGACCAATACGATTTTAGTGATGAATATGATCTACTTTTTATTCCAGCAAGATTACGCCAAAGTCATCGGGACAAATTTAAATGCTGTTTATTCAGCTATTCTTGCAGTTATTTTTACAAGTGGCGTACCTGAAGGAATCGTCGCTGGTCTTGCGACTGCAGCAGTATGCAATGTCTTGTTAAGATACTTCAAGCGCCCTTCTCTTCATCACTGATAGTCATCGTAGCCGATGTCTGATTTTTTTTTCTTTTGGTGTTACTATTAAATAGTAAGATTTGACGTCGAAAGGATGATCCAAATGAAAATTTTTGTTGTAGGTGCAAACGGACAGATTGGCCGACACCTGATAAAAGATCTAGCTTCAAGTCCCCACGAAATTTTTGCTGGGGTAAGAGATGTCGCTTCCCAGACATTAGTGAAAAAAGAGAATGTTTCGTATGTCTCTTTTGATTTGACTTGGTCCGTGGAAAAAATGGCTGAAGCATTCAAAGGTATCGATGTATTGATTTTTGCTGCCGGTTCTCAAGGAAAGAATCTTCTGCAAGTAGACTTGGATGGTGCAATCAAAACAGTTATCGCAGCTGAAAATGCGCATGTCTCTCGTTATCTGATGGTCAGTGCTGTTTATGCAGATGAACCAGCAAAATGGCCTGAGTCCATGACAGATTATTATATTACTAAACATTATGCAGATGAATGGCTGAAACGAACTAACTTAGATTTTGTCATTCTTCAACCAGTCACATTGACGAACGATGAAGAAGTCACCTCCATTCAATTGACTAAGCCTAATGAAAAAGCAGCCAAAACGATTTCTCGTTCTACAGTTGCTGCTGTACTTGCCGCTCTTGTGGAAGAAACGGATATTTCCCGTACGACTCTAGTACTTTCTGAAGGTAGCAAAGAGTTGAATACAGCATTCCAAGAATGGGCAAAGGAGGAATAGATCCATGCGTGCCATTTCAATCAAGCATCCTGGTTCTGTAGATGTATTAGAACAAATAGAAGTGCCTGTTCCTGAACCAAAACAAGGCGAATTATTGATCAAAGTCCATACAGCAGCGGTCAATCGAACAGATATCATGAAAAGAGAATCAGTCTCTTTAAAACCTCCCTATCCTATTTTGGGTGTCGAAGTAGCTGGAGAGGTAGTTGAGAATAAAAGTGATATCTCCACTTTTACTCCTGGGACAAAAGTGTACGGATTAGTCAATCTAGGTGGTTATGCTGAATATGCTGTGATGCCTGCCGATCGAGCAATCCTTCTCCCTGATACGTTAGATTATGTTTCTGCTGCTGGAATCTCAGAAGTTTTTCTGACTGCTTATCAAACACTTTATTGGCTTGGAAAATTACAAGAAGGCGAAACTGTTTTGATCCACGCAGGAGCAAGTGGTGTTGGAACAGCAGCGATCCAATTAGCTAGACAACTTTCTCACGCGAAAATCATCGTTACTGCAGGATCAGAAGAAAAGCTCGCCTTTTGTAAAGAACTCGGTGCAGATGAATTGATCAACTATAAAAAACAAGATTTTCAAGAAGAGGTAAGAAAGATCACTGATGGTCGAGGAGTCGATGTTATCTTGGATTTCATCGGCGCTTCTTACTGGGAAAAGAACTTAGCTTCTATAGCCGTTGATGGCCGCTGGGTCTTGATTGGTATGCTTGGCGGAACCATTGTGTCTGAGATAGACCTTGGTGTATTGATTGGGAAACGCGTCCAACTTCTTGGTACATTATTGACACCTAGAAGTGATCAGTATAAAGCAGAGCTCGCACAAACTTTTATGGAAAAAGCGGGACCTTTTCTAGAAAATGGCAAGATTCGGCCAATCATTGACCGTACATTCCAATTCAGCGAAGTCAAACAAGCGCATGAATATATGGAAGCAAACAAAAACATCGGAAAAATCATTTTGAAGATAGCTGAATAAAACCATGCTGATCAAAAAAGAGACCGGGACAGAAGCGTTTAACTCCAAGAAATAAGAAGGAGTTGCTTCTGCTTCCGCCGTTTATACGTGTTTAGAGCGTGAGACAAAAGTGTTCTTTACTTTTGTCCCACGCTCTTTTTCCGAACAAACGGTGTTCAAAAGCTTGCATCTGCGGTAATAAGTCCAACCAAGTTAAAAACATAAGAAGCTGTTTTTACTTGGCTGTTCTTATTACTTGATGCAGTGCAGCTTTTTCACAACCTCTTCACTAAACGGTGTTCTACTGCCAACTCCTCGGTCACAAGTCACAATATT
>NZ_KV833975.1:1098-11466 GCF_001837725.1 Enterococcus sp. HMSC072F02 | reverse complement strand
CAATCAGCTGACCCTCGGTATTCGCTCAACAAACGGCAAAATATGTGGAACTATTTTTTCGTTTGTTTCTCTAATACTCAGGTCAAAACGCTGATTTCACAACCTCTTTTTATTTACGTTCTATTTCATTCATTTTCAGAAGCAAACCGAGCTGCTTGTATGCCCGCTTGTCGCCCAAAAATAATGATTTCTGCAACTGAGTTTCCACCGATTCGATTGTCTCCATGTAAGCCACCTGTGACTTCTCCGGCAGCATACAACCCGCTGATTGGCTGATTTTCTTTATCCAATACTTCGGTATTCGTATTGATTTTCACACCACCCATCGTATAATGGATCCCTGGCGCGATTTTGATTGCATAATAATTTGGAGACGATAGATCATGTTCCATGGCTGTGGCACGATTGAATTGAGCATCTTTTTTCTCCGCAACATCCGCATTCCATCCATCAATTGTTTTTGCTAATGTTTCTTTTGGCAAATCAATTTTTTCTGCTAATTCTTCCATTGTTTTTCCAGTTGTGACATATCCTTTTTGGTCATAAAATTCAATAGCAGTGGCACGATCACGCACGCCTTGATCAAAAATCAAATACGCTGATTTTTCAGGCAACGCTGTGATGGCTGCAGATACTTTATCCCTTGTATCCATTTCATTCACAAATCTTTTGCCTTCTTGATTCACCAAGATTGCTCCTTCTCCGCGAACCACTTCACCGATCAAGATTCCCTCATCCTGTTGCACGGTTGGATGAATTTGTATTTTATCCATGTCAACGGTTTGTCCGCCTAACTTTTCGATCATGGTAATACCATCTCCAGTTGATCCTTCTTGATTTGTCGTAATATAATCAGCTAAATCGGGACGATATCTTTCAATAAATTCTTTGCTCGCACCAAAACCGCCTGTAGTGACGACGATTGCTTTACCGGTGATCTCTTTTGGTTCTTCTCCTTGGACATGTACAGTCACTTCATTGACTGTTTCGCCATTTTTCTTAATGTCTGTCACATCTGTGTTGACAAAAATCGGTATTTTTCGCTCATGGACGCTGTTCAATAATCCATCCACTAAATATCCACCGATAGCCGAGCCATCAGATGGACGATGCGTCCTCTTCTCACTCATCCCTCCAGTGATCGTTAAATTATCTAGTTTGATCCCATTTTGATCCAACCAATCGATTGCATCAGCAGAGTGATCGACAAAGTAACGAAGCATTTCTTTATCATTTGTTCCTCCGCCACCTTTTAGCGTTTCTTCATAGAATGCCTCATTTGAGTCTTCGATTCCCTCTTCTTTTTGGAATTTGGTTTCAGAAGCGTTCATTCCGCTTGATGATTTAGACGTATTTCCTCCGGCAACAGGCATCTTTTCGAAAATCACTGGGTTCAAGCCAGCATCTTTTGCTTCGATAGCGGCTGCCATCCCTGCACCGCCAGCTCCCACGATTACGATATCATAAGATTCTTTCATTTCTTTTGGATCAGTATATGCTTGTTCAGAAGCACCTGATGACACTTCGGCAGATTCCTTCGTACTAGAACTTGTCTGTGCTGTATTTTTCTGATCTGCGCCACATGCACTCATGGCAAGAAGCGAAACCGCCGTTAATAAACCAACAACTAATTTTTTCATATTTATCCCCCTTTTCTCCTTATGCTTATATTAAGTGATTTTTTTCACAATATCAACTCTGTTTTTCTTTAAGACATATAGTTTTGGTAATCGCACGCTTCTTAGTATAATTAAGGATATACATGAAGGAGTTATTTTATGAATCATTTGAAAACCTTTTTTACGAACAGTACAAAAACTGCTGGCAGAATCACAAATGGAATCTATATTTTATTACGTATCATCGTTGTTATTATGCTAGTGGATCAGATTTGGAACCAACATTGGGGAAATACGATGCTTTTATTATTGACACTGATTTTATTTGAAATTCCTTATTTCCTGGAAAAGATATTAAAGATACAGATTCCAAATATGTTAGAAATCATATTGTTATCTTTTATTTTCAGTTCAACGGTTTTAGGAGAATTAAGCGATTTTTATGGCTATTTTTCAATGTGGGATACTTTTCTACATGCATTCAGCGGATTTTTAGCTGGGGGTGTCGGTTTTTCACTTGTTTATTTGCTCAATAAAAATACAAAAACGATGAACTTGACTCCTTTGTTATTAGCAGTCGTTTCCTTTTGTTTTTCGATGACAGTCGGTGTTATGTGGGAGTTTGTTGAATTTTCAGCAGATAAATTGCTACAATTCGATATGCAAAAAGATACGATCGTCCAGCAAATCAATAGTGTGGAGTTAAGCAAAGACGGAAACACTGTCTATCATGTTCCTGATATCACTCGGACAATCATTGAAAGTCAGAATGCAGACGGTAAAACAGATAAAATAATCATCCAAAATGGTTATTTAGATGTGGGAATCATGGATACTATGAAGGATTTATTTGTTAATTTTATTGGAGCAGTCGTTTTCAGTATATTTGGTTACCTTTATAGTCGAAATGATTACCAAAAATTTACTTTCATCAAGAATTTTATTCCCAAGAAAATCAAACGATAAACATACTAAAGAAATAAGAGAAGAGGCAGTGACAAGACTTTTGTCACGACCTCTTCTTTTTCGAATAAATAGCGTATCATCAGCTAGCCAACAGGATGAATTCAAAAACAGTAAGATAGAAAGAACTACTTTTCCGTTTTTCTTCTAATATTGTGAGCTGATTTCACCATTTTTTTATTTATCTAATTTACTTAAAACCTGCATAACTTTTTCATAGTCTGGATTAGGTGTGCCATCTAGATTTTCAGCAATAAAAGAAAAACCCATTTTTTTATAAAGAGCAATCGCCTGATGGCTCCATGTCTGGGTGTGAAGATAGATTGGTCCATCCGTATGGAGAGTAGGAAATTCTTGTAAGACTTTAGCAGTCAATGCTTTTGCGAGCCCTTTTCCTTGGTAAACTGGTTTAACTGCCAACCAATGAAAAACCGGATACACTCGCTCTCTTGATTTCTTTCGCCAAGCGGTACAGGTTGCTACTTTTTCTCCATTTTTTGTCTCTACAAAAAACATCCTTCTTTCAAGTTCTTCAGGATAAGGAGCAAATTTTTTTTGAAAATACTCAAGTGCTTCATCTGTCGTTTGAAATTCCCCAACGGAAGTTTCAATCTCTGACCAAGCAGATTCGTCCCCTTTTTGATAGGTTCGAAATTCAAAACCTTCCGCTAAAGGTGTCATTGGCACAGGCAGTTGAAGTGGTCTTGTCATCCAGATTTCTGCGTAAGGCAACGTTTTATCTAACATTTTTCTATCCCTCCTCGTATCCATTATGCCAAATAACAGATAACTCAGCTACTTATTTGACTATAACAGATAGGGGAATGAATCAGAACCAGTCATCTGCGTCAAATTCATTTCGATTAGCGTATACCCATGTTCCTGCCATCCCCCGCATGACATCTCCTAAAGCGGAAGAAGAAGGGACACCTCCACCAGGTGCGGGTGTTCCCGGACTAGGAAGTGGTACTTGCGGCTGCAGATGCTCATCGGTGGAATCAATAGTTGACAAGCGTTTTTTCTTCGTTTCCTTGTGGTTCTCTGATTCATTTTGATCTTCCGGCTGTTTAGCAACAATTTCTTTTTCTAATTGTTGTTCTATGTTAGACTCTAACATTTCATTTTCCGATTCAGAAACTTGTGGGATCAAACGATCTTCTTGCCTTATCGTTTTGTTAGATTCTGAACTTTTTATAGATATTCTTGCTGGTTCTAGGCTTCTTGTTTGTTTTACTTCCCCTGTTGGAGAAACTGTAGGAGCCATTTGTTGTTTTTTTTCTGACAAGCTTTCTTCTTGTTTTTTTTGTTCTTTTTGGTTTATCTGTTTATTTAATGGTAAAACATGTAATAGCGACTGAGCGTGGAGTTCTTGGAGTGAATACGGATCATGATAACTATACATAATCGTAAAATCTCCTGTTTGTTTGGTCAAATAACCATCCTCCAATGGTTCTCCGTTGATTATAACCGCTACATCTTTTAACGGTACGGGTTTACCTAAGGAGTTTGTTGCGGATTGGATCAACTCTTCTTTACTTATTTTTTCATTTGGCTGAGCAATAACAACGTGACCTTCTAATGAACTATTATCCGGTACATAAACATAAGTGAAGGTAATTTCCTCCCCTGATTGCTTCCTATTATTCATCAGTTTTGAGTGAAGGGCTTCAAGGATCACCGACCAGTTACTATTTCTGTCTAAACCGTTTGCTTGCATCCAGTCAGAAATAGAAGTGACTTTTCCGTCTTGTTCATAAGTCGACAAATCTACATTTGGTACTCGATCAGAAAATTCAGCAGGGAGTTGTAAATCTGGAATAGGTTCTACACTACTTATGCGTGTTTCTGCTTGCAGTTCTTTATTCGTTTGACGATCAATAAAATGAGTGATGACAGTCGATGAAGCAGCAGGTGCTTCTACATAAACGACAGCTGTTATTTCCACCGCTTTTGATGTAAGAGGGTCTACATAAGTTAATACGACGGGATATTCTCCCGGTGTGGCAGGATCTACTGTCCCGCTCATTTTGATTTCTTCTTTATTCCCTGAAGTTCCATCGCTTTTTGTTACATATTCGATAAGAGCTTTAGGGTCGTAATTCTCTCCTGTTATTAGATGAAGATCTTTTCCTTTGACAGCTGTTTGATCAGCATGAACATGAATCACAGCAGATGCAGTCATTGTTTTTAAAGCAATTGGATCAAAATAAGACAAGTCAATAGTAGATACTCCTGTATTTGTCGTGTCTATGATATTCCCATTGTTTGAAATTACCTTGGACATATCTCCTTGTGTTCCATCTGCATTCCTCAAGCTTTCTACCAGATTCGATATCGAAATTTTTGTCCCTGCCAGAACGTCGATTTCCTTTCCTTCGAACTGTGAATAATCTTTTCCATATACATAAGAGACTTGTGCACTTCCACCGTCCTTCACACCTGTCAAAGCATGATTTAAACTATCAATGATCTGTTTTAGCTGATCACCTTTTGTTGGATCAGTCATACCGGAAAAAACAGAAAGCGGCACGCTGCTTCCAGTTTCTGATGTCCATAATGTTTTGTTAGGAATTAACCAATAGTGGTTTATCGTTGGAGGATAACTGACTTTATTATAGGAATTCAAAGAAGGAAGCAGCTGTGTTCCACTTACATCAGTGAAAGTATGGGTAATAGTAATAGGGGAATCAGTCGTCTCAGAGACAGATGTACGTACGATCTTGATGGTTTGTGCCGTTGCCTGAATGGGTACATTCATATAGACACCTACAGATAAGCTGATTAGCATCGTACGCATCACAAATTTGACGTAGCGGTTTTCAGAACACGATCGTTCTTTGTCTAAACGGCAAGCGTGTTTATTTAGTTTTTTAGGTTGTCTTTTTGAACACATTTATTCTTAGTCCTCCCTACTCTTGCCTCGGCATGAAGTAGTAATTTTCATAAGATGATTTTATTATATAGATAAAATCAAAAAAAGATGGTCAATTCGGACAGTATTTTTCTTGATTTTTTATTGTTTCAAGAAAATCGGAATAATAACTTATGTACTTTTTAATTTTGTCAAGCCATATCTCTTGATATCTAGTCATCTTTTCTTTGAAAAAACACATAAATCAGCTAATAAATAGGTGAGACAAAGTTGTCATCCATAAATATTAGCTGATTTTTTCAGTTAAATGTCTATTTTTTTCTCTGATAATGATATTCCCAAAATATTCCCAGTCATCTGGAGTCGGCGGATTTTTCCATATTATCTGCTCTTTGTTGAATTTTTCAAGCAAACAATCAGATAAATAAATATCCGTACGGGAAGTGATTCGATTTTCAATCACAATATTGTAATTTTTAAATCCCTTCACTTGAGAAATAATATAATCGGTATAGGCAGATCCTTGAGAGAAATCAATACAGACATAGATTGGTGATTCAAAATAAGAGACTGGACAAATACCGACCAATAAAAAAAGATAATCATAAAATAAGCGAATCATGAAACGTTCATCTTTTTCCAAGAAATAGCGTTTATTATCTTGTATGACATTTTGGATCGCTGTACTGAATATTGGATACGTTTCGAAGAAAAACTGCAACTGCTTTTTAGACGTAAAACTAGTCATCTCAAAGTCGAATATCCAATTTTTCCGATTGACATGCATCATCCCCATACGAAGTTCTTTTCGTATATGGAGTCTTTCTTCTTCAGAAACTTCAGTTGAAAATGGTAATTGATTAATCAATTCCACTGACATTTTTTGACTAATCATATGGATATCATGGAAATGAGCTTCCGCAAGTCCAAACGCACCATCTAATTCAAATTCTTCTTCCGTAATCAAAAATAACATGATATAAGAAATCTCATCAATAATCTGCTCTTTAGGGATATGTAGAAAAGAAATATGCGATAAATCCTTAATAATCTTCATTCCTTCTGAGCTCCTAAAGTATTCATCTGAAAAGAAACGTTTTCCTATTGGTTGATTTCCATAAATCCTCAACAAACTAACAGTAGTTAGCAAATTGAATTTGATTCGCTTTGTGGCAGACAACTTTAAATTGAACAGATATTCAAAATATTGCACGATACTTTTTGCTTCATTCATGACGCTTTCTCTAAATGGCATAAAAAAACCATTAAAGACCCCAAAATATACCCCAAATAATACGTTCCGTATGTTTATTTCTTCCCCAACTAATATGTTTTTCTTTAACTTTATTTGATGCTGTTCAAGAAAAGAGACTAATTCTCTTCTTTTTACATAAGCTCTTGATATGCTTAAAAAATGGTTCTCTGCAAATTTTTCAATTGTTACTTTTGAATCCACGATCTCCGTTAACAGTCGAGCAATTTTTGATCGTTGAAAGTAGATTCTTCTTAAATTTTTGATATCCGTCAAATTTAGCCGTTCAACATGAATCTCTCCTTCTTCTGAGATTTGGATCTCTGGCTTTGATTTGAATTCAGAAAATTCTTTATTTAATTCTATGATATAATTTCTTGTTTTAAATTTAGATAAACCTAATGTTTCATATAACTTAGACAACACGACGTAATTCTTTTTCTCAAATTCTAAATATCTGGCTAACAGCAGTTTTTCTCTATCTTCCTCTTCGATAAGGTAATCCAACTTCATATCCTACACCTCAAAAAAATGCCTCATATTAATCACTTGATATGCAGATGAAAGTTCATCTTTTCACCTATACTGATTTTATGATGGATTACACCTGTTTTTTCATCAGTTATTCTCATTTTTTATCTTTTTTTTGAGAATATTGCAAAAAATGGAAAAATTTACGGGAAAATATTCTATATTTTTTGTTTTATTGTGTTAAAATGTACAAGATTTGCACCATTTGCGTAAACAACCACAAAAAAGAGCAGGGCGTCCACCGTCCTGCTCTTTTACTTATTTTAAGTGCAATTCAATTACTTATTAATTCGCTAAACTTCTGCTTGTTTCTGATAGTGCTTGTTTCTCTCCAATGATCCGCACTTCTGTTTCTAAAGACACATCAAATTTTTCTTTGATTACTTCTTGGATGTGCGCAATCAATTCAATGTAATCTGTCGCTGTCGCATGATCGATATTGACGATGAATCCAGCATGTTTTTCAGAGATTTGTGCACCGCCCCATTTCAGACCTTGCAATCCTGCTTGCTGGATCAGCTGACCCGTATAATGTCCTACTGGGCGCTTAAAGACACTGCCGCATGAAGGATATTCTAATGGCTGTTTTGATTGACGCAATTCTGTCAACTCATCCATTCTTGCTTTGATTGCTTCATAATCCCCTGTTTGCAAACTGAATCGAGCTTCCAATACGATAGCACGTAGTTCTTGGACTTTACTGTGACGATAAGAAAATACCATTTCTTCTTTTGTCAAAGTTTTCAATGTTCCATCTTCAAGCAAAAGATCCACTTCAGCAAAAACATCTTTGATCTCTCCGCCATACGCACCTGCATTCATATAAACCGCTCCACCGACACTTCCCGGGATGCCGCAAGCAAATTCAAATCCAGTCAATGATTCGGCCAAAGCTGCATAAGTCGTATCAATCAGTGAGGCACCTGCTTCCGCAATGACCATCGTTCCTTTGACATGAATCTGTTTCATTTCAGTCAGCATGATGACTAAACCGCGGATTCCGCCATCTTGAACGATCAGATTGCTTGCGTTTCCTAGTACCATCCAAGGTATATCATGGATTCGGCAATAATCGATGATTTGCTTTACTTCTTCTTGCTTTTTCGGGAATGCAAGGACATCAGCTGGTCCGCCTGTTTTCGTAAACGTATAGTTCATCAATGGTTCATCAAACAATAAAGTGATCGTGGCTAAGCTTTCAACTATTTCTTCTTTATTCACTGAGGATTTTCCTTTCTTTTCTCAAACGTCCCCATTATTCTATCACGCTTAATACAATCTTGCCAGTCTTGTTCAAAGTTGATGACGGTAGTGCTCTTTAAGCACTTCCTCGCATAATTCATGACTTCTTACAACTTCTTGCTGTTTAAGCAGTTCTGCTTCCCGTTTACCTGAACGAATCTGAGATAAGAAGGCCTCTACCATTGGCTCAAACCCGCGTTTGACTAGCGTGTTCGTCCAGTCGCCAAATTCTTTCACCTTTTTTCCATCAGCATCTTGAATGACAAGCTGGGTCAGGTCGCTTACTTCATAAGTACCGTTCTTACTTGTTACTTGATATTTTTCTGTATTAGCACCACTTGCCAAATCCATCGTTAATATAGCCGTTTGATTTTGTGTTTCTAATTGTAAAATGGCATATTCCAAATATTCCTTTGTTTCTCTTATCTGATATTTTGTTCTCAAAATGGGTTCATCCAATAAATACACCGCTGTATCAATGAGATGTAAAAATAAATCATAAAGGACGAATTCTGTCGTCTCTTTTGCCGCTATTCGATTTTTTTGCAGTTGGATCAGCCGCTTCTCTGGGATACGTTTCAATTCTTCTACCATAGGAGCAAAGCGTCGGTTAAAACCGACCATCAAGATCACTTGGTTCTTATCAGCCAATTCTTGCAATTCACGCACTTCGTTTAGATGGACACTCAACGGTTTGTCAATATAAACATGGATACCATTTTCCAGACATCTTTTTGCTAGCTCATAATGTACTTTTGTTGCTGCGTGGATCATGCATGCTTCGATTTTTTCTTCTAAGAGCTCATCGATCGTTTCATATAGATGTTGGAACCCATATTCTTTTTGGATTCTTTCTTTTGTTTCTTTATTTCGTGTTGCAAAATAAAAATCAACTGTTCCTTGTTTTTTCGCATAAGTTGGTAAATATGCTTTTTCTGCAATATTCCCTACACCGATTACACCAATCTTCATCGACTTTCCTCCTGGATCATTTAGTTACTTTCATCTTACACCATTTTTTACTAAAATGAGGTACAATAGTATCGCAAAGGTAAGGAATTTAATTCGAAGGAGTGTGCTTTTATTGAAATTTATCTCTTGGAACGTGAACGGGCTTCGTGCCATCGTAAATAAAAATTTTTTAGAAGTTTTTCATGAGTTAGACGCCGATTTTTTCTGTTTGCAGGAAACAAAGCTCCAAGCAGGACAGATCGATTTAGATCTTCCTGGTTATTATCAATATTGGAATTATGCAGAACGAAAAGGCTATTCTGGTACAGCCATTTTTGCTAAAGAACCTGCATTGAATGCCACTTACGGAATGGGTATCGATATCCACGACACAGAAGGCCGTCTGATCACTTTGGAATATTCCGATTTCTTTCTTGTAACTTGTTATACGCCAAATTCTCAAAGTGAATTGAAACGTTTAGATTACCGATTAGAATGGGAAGAAGCCTTTTATAATTATTTGGAAAATCTAAAGAAACAAAAACCAGTCATCGTTTGCGGGGATCTAAACGTCGCGCATCAAACGATCGATTTGAAAAACTGGAAAACGAATCAAAAAAATGCTGGATTCACTCCAGAAGAAAGAGCGGCTCTTTCTCGACTGTTGGATAACGGGTTTATCGATACATTTCGTTATTTTTATCCAACTCAAGAAGGTGTTTACTCTTGGTGGAATTACCGATTCAATTCAAGAAAAAACAATGCTGGTTGGCGGATCGATTACTTTTTGACGAGCAAAGATTTAGCGCCAAGACTGGCTGATGCAAAGATCCATACGGACATTATGGGCAGTGACCATTGTCCAGTAGAATTAGATTTGAAATAAAGAGGTTGTGAAAAAGCTGTTTAGTTTCGAGTATGAAGAAAAATTTTGTGAA
>NZ_KV833975.1:0-998 GCF_001837725.1 Enterococcus sp. HMSC072F02 | reverse complement strand
CCGAAGGTCAGCTGATTGAACACCGTTTACCATGAGGTTGTGAGCCTGCCGTTTCACACTGAGGCACAAGGAGCAATTTCAAAAAACAGCTTCTCATGTTTATTGAATATTGTGACTTGTGACCGAGGAGTTGGCAGGAGAACACCGTTTATCAAGAGGTTGTGAAATCAATGTCCTGACCTGAGTATTAGAGAAAGAAAACGGCAAAATAGTTCCTCATATTTGCCGTTTTCTGGCTGATACCGAGAAGTCATGATCCTCTCGTCTAACTCCGAGTCGCAAGGAATGAGTTCAAAAAATAGCTTTTCTCTACAAAAACTACATAAAAAATCCTATGTTTTTTGTTAAAACTATTTGTTTTTTTCAAAAGTATGTTACAGTAATTTCCCAAGGAGGTTTTACAGAAATGAATTTTGTTGCCATGGATTTTGAAACTGCCAATCATCAGCCTTATAGCGCTTGTTCTCTTGCGTTAGTCATGGTAAAAAACAGCCAAATCGTCGATGAATTCTATACATTGATACAGCCTGAAACTCCTTTTTTCTGGCGAAATGTCCAAATTCACGGAATCCATCAAGAAGACGTACGCAATGCACCGAAATTTCCAGAAGTCTGGCAAACTATCCAGCCATATTTTCAAAAAAATCGTTTAGTCGTTGCACATAATGCTGCTTTTGATACAAAGGTCTTAGCAGGTTGTTTAGATTATTACCATCTCGAACAGCCTAATTATCTTTCTTTATGTACAGTGAAAAGCAGTCGTCGCTTGTTTCCTGAATTTCCAAATCATCGATTGAACACTGTGTGCGAAAATTTGAACATCCAATTAGATCATCATCATGATGCATTGGAAGATAGTCGTGCGTGTGCGGAAATCCTGCTTTATCAAGAAAAAAAATTCGGGACAGATCCATTGAAAAAACTCGTGACTATAAAGTAAAATAATCATTTACTTATGAAACGCACAAAGAGGTTGTGAAATCAGCGTTTTGACCTGA
>NZ_KV833974.1:0-5943 GCF_001837725.1 Enterococcus sp. HMSC072F02 | reverse complement strand
TTTCTATTTACACAAAATATTTTACACTCTCCGCATCATTGATGTGATTTTACTTTTATGTGAATATCATACGTTATTATCAATTATATTGTAAAGCATTTCCACGTGACAGTTTCCCATCTTGCATGGTGTAAACTTGGTCGACTTTGTCTAGTAAACGTAGATCATGGGTAATCATAACCACACCTCGATTATACTCGTGAGCAATTCGTGCAAGTAGATCAACAACTTGATGCGCACGTTCTGTATCAAGGCTAGCTGTGGGTTCATCAGCTAATATGATGCTTGGGTTATTATATAATGCGCGAGCAATTGCTGCTCTTTGTCGCTCTCCACCGGATAAATCTTTCGGATAAGATCGTAATACCTTGTTTAGATCCAGCAGATCTAATAGTTCTTCACGATTCATTTTTTTTTGAATTTGGCTTGTCTAAACGATCTATTAAATCTAACTGTTCTTGAACATTCAAAAATGGAATCAAATTTGATGCTTGTAAGATAAAACCAAATTCCTTAAAACGCAAAGTTGTTTTTTCTTTTTCAGTCATTTGTGTTGTTTCTTTATTTTTTATAATTATTTGACCACTAGTTGGTGTTTGCAAATTTCCTAGTGTCGTCAAGAAAGTTGTTTTTCCTGATCCTGAAGGACCAACAATAGCAGTAAACTCTCCTTCCTTTAATTCAAAATTGGTAGGGAATAGAGCTTGTGTTAATGTATGTCCACTTCCATATGTCTTGGTGACATTCTTCATTTCTACTAAATTCATTGTTTATTCTCCAATCGCTTCTATAGGATCAATTTTCAAAATCTTAGGCAACGAGATTAGCCCTCCCAAAAGAGCCATTATAATGATTGCTAAACCTAGAAGTGAATAGGCTAGCCAGCTAGGATAAAAGAAAAGGGTTGCCGGTAAAACAAATTTTACTGCCCATACGCCAATAAGTGCCATCAAAACACCCATACCTGATAAAACGAATATTTGACAAAATAGAGACCAGATAATTGTTTTGGATTGAATACCTTGTGCACGCATAATGCCATAAAGCCCTAGTTTTTGAATCATGATAATGTAAATGAAAATACCGACTACTAAACAAGTAATAACTACCAGAGCTATAATCATTCCCATAAACACATTTACTTCCGGTGTGTAGCCAGGAATATTACTGATCATATCTTGTTCGGTTACTTGTACTAAGCCCTCCCCAGAGACATCAACATCATTGTTTAGAACAATTGCTGAAATGGTTTTGGTTGTTTTATCCGTATGCTGTAACTTCCAGTAGGTAGACAAATCAGTATAAATGACCGGCACGGTAAAAAATTTACTGTCATTCGTTATACCGACGACTTTATATTCGTCAGTACTTCCATTTAACTGTATCTGATCGCCCATTTTAATATTATAATTTTCCATCGATTGATCAATGATAACTTCATTCTTACTTTCAGGATAATGACCTTCAATAAGTTTAGGGGCAATAAAACTGTTCCAATTTTGAGCAAAAATTGAGATATTCACTGTCGTATCATCATTTTTTAGATTTGTTACAGCAAACATATATCCTAGGGGGGCCGCGTCATCTGACAACTTATCTTTATAGTTATCTTCAGTAATAAAGGAGGCTGTTAGATTCTTATTTGCATATTTTGAGAGTACTACTCCTGTTGAATCCCAGTTATCCGCTGCGGTTCGGTTATCTCGAACTAAACCAATTGCTAGGCTTGTCATAAAGAAGACCATAAACGATATAAGGAAAACTGTAACTAGGACAAGGCTGTAACGAAGTTTATTGTGTAAAATTTATTTTATTGCAAGATACATTATTTTTATTCCTTTCTATTTTTAACTCCATTGTAAATTAAGTCTACAATTTCTTCTAAACGTTGATTTTGTTGCTGTTCAGTCATTTTTTTATTAAAAATCAGACATTGAACAAACAACATAAGAATCTGACTGGCAATCGCTGAGAACAAGCTCGTTAACGTGATTTTTTCATCTATTTTCGAAAAAAGGGAATGTTCTCTTGTCCAATTATTCTTATTATTGGAATCAATATATGAGAAAAAATCTTGTTGTAACTCTTCGTTTATTAGTATTTCGGACAAGAAAATTAAGACAATCTCTTTATTTTCCATTAGAAATTGATAACGATTAAAAACGATGTAATGAATAATCTCTTTTACTTCTGCTTTTTTTTCAAGATCTTCAAAAAAATCGGAAGTAAAAGCAGGTAATATATGATCTAAAATAGGTGTAAGTAAATTCATCGTTAAATCATGCTTATTTGTAAAAAACTTAAAAATTAGCGCTTTTGAAAAACCGGCTTCTTTCGCGATTTGACTGGTTGAAGTGTTGGATATTCCTTGTTTTGAATAAAGTCTAATAGTAGCTTCTAATATTTTTCGCTTATTCTCTGGCATTTCAGCCATATTTAGCCACTGTTCATAATTCGTCATAATCGTTTCTGACATTTCATACCTACTTTCTATAATATCCCACATCGTGACCGATCGGTCACGATGTGGGATTATAATATCATCTAAAAGTAAATTAGTCAAAAAAAACGCCTAATGCAATTTATGCTGATAAATACCTAAATCTATATGTTACTTAATAGGAACTTATTTCTAATGAAAAAAAGCTGATTTTATGTACACTTCATACTAGTGTACATTTAAGTTGTTTTAAGCTATTGTATTTATATACTTAAAATTACTTATTTTTGATGGGAGTTCAATAGGTGAATCAACAAAAAAGATTGCTGATAATAATGGAAAGACTAAAAAAAGAACAATCGTTAACTTTACAAGACATTATGCAACTTACAGGTGCTTCTAGAGACACGGCTAGAAGAGATACAATAAAACTAGCGGATAACAACCTTGTGATTAGAACTTACGGAGGTATCAGTTTAGCAAATTCGTTTAATAAAATAGATGGATATTTAGGAAGAACAGATCAAGAACTTCAAGTGAAAAAGCAAATTGCTAAAGAAGCAAGTAAACTATTACTTGAAAAGCAAACCGTATATTTAGATGTGTCGACCACAATCTCACTTTTGCCTCAATATTTAGCGAATAGAAACATAAACTTGGCTGTGACAAACTCGATTGACATTGCCGATCAATTCTTAAAGACCACTTCAATCCCTACTACGATTCTTGGAGGAACATTAAATAAAGAAAGCCGTTCAGTTACTGGTGGATACCCAATCTGGGAATTAACTAAGTATCGGTTTGATATTTCTTTCTTAAGTTGTGCGGGTATAAATAATCAGGGAATCTATTATGCCCATGAAGAAGACATCGCAATGAAACAGGTAGTTAGAGAGAAAAGTAACAAAATCGTATTACTATGTGATCATACAAAAATCAATTTATCACATAATTACCTTGTCTACTCGTTTGAAGAAATTGATTATTTGATAACCGATAAAAAAATTCCTGAAGAATTAGCCGTTAGAATAGGAAAGAGCAAAATCATCTACACAAAGGAGAATAGCTATGATTAAAACGATATTATTTGATGTTGATGGAACGATTATTGATACAGAATATGTTATGACACATTCTCTGCAAAAAACATTGCGTGAAGAATTAGAGAAGGAAATCCCGATTAAAGAATTACATTATATTTTAGGTATTCCTGGAAGAGAAGCTATTAAAAAGTTTGTAAATACTGAAGAAGAAGAGGAAACTCTCTTATCAAAATGGGGTGAAAACGTACTTTTATTAGCAGACAATGCTCAAGTTTTTCCGCATATAGAAGAAACATTACAGACATTGCATGTAAAAGGGATTCAATTAGGACTTGTCACATCTAAAACAAAAGAAGAAATGAAAAATGAGTTTGATCGATTTAATTTAAATCAGTATTTTGATATACAAATTACAGCTTCAGATACTAAGTTGCATAAACCTTTTCCGGACCCCATACAAAAGGCAATTGATGAATTGGGCATGAAAAAAGAAGAGACGATTTACATTGGTGATTCATTATATGACATGCAAAGTGCGAAATCTTGTGGAGTCACTTTTGGTTTAGCTAAATGGGGTGCTAAAAACATTGAATCATTTCAAAGTGTAGATATAATTATTGATTCTCCTCAAGAAATACTTGATTTGTTAGAAAAATAGGCAAAGAGCGTGAGATAAGGATAGGGTTTCACGCTCTTTGTTTTTCGCCATTTAAAGATTGAAATTTTTGCCATTTAAAAAGAAAAGTGACAGTTGTGAAGGAGAAAGTTGAAAAAAACTACACCTATCACACCGGCTAAATGCCGATAACAAGATTTTCCTGCTTTTAATTCACTATATTCTTTGTTTTCATTAAATGATTTGATCGATTTAACCGGACTAACTACCATAAGATTTTCTAACAAATCAGCGATTTCCAGAGATGATAATCGATAATAGACATTTCCTCCCTGTTTATAAGACATCACCCAATCAAGAGAATGAAGTTTTTTTATACGATAAGATGCCGTGTGATCTTTTATTTTTGCTTTCTTTGCTAGTTCATGTACAGTATGGAACCTTCCATCCATCAATAAAGTAAGGATCTCAAGTCGCGAATGATCTGCTAAGAGTTTAGTCGTTTGCTGAAGATCAGGAAATCCAGCCATTTTTTCTATCCTTTCACACATCGATGAGCATCGAGGAATAAGCTTAGTATACTATATTCAGAGGTGAGGATTATGTTTAAAAAAATGGAAAAAAGTTTCTATTACGGATTTCCCGTCGTGCTGATGACGACTAAGGATGAGAAGAAGGGATTTTACATGATCCAACTCATATCAATGTGAATAAATGGCAACCTCTTATCTATAAATTCAGGGAATATACAACTGCCAACCAGTCGTTAAGTTTGAATTTTAGATTCCAAGAATTCAAAGAGTCGTAATGATAAACATCGTTAGGTATAAACAAAAAAAGACTCACAGCACGAGTAAAAAACAAATAGAAGCTATAAGGTCGAATGTGACTCTATAGATGCAGTATATGCAGCTTATGAGCATTTCTTCTGTTCTCTTTGTTTTTGGGATCTGTGCTGAAGTCTTTTTTGTTTTTTGCCGCTCTTTCTTTGAAAAATCGATTCTGTTATACCTTCTCCATTACTAATTCAGGCATCTGCTGAGTAATGATTTTTCGCGCAAAAGAAATATCTGTTACCCAAGGTTCGATTTGTTCTTCATTCAAGACAAGCGGCATTCGGTCATGGATTGGTGCAACTGTGCGATTAGGTTCAGTAGTCATTATGATCGATTCTGCTGTTTTTTCATCGTGATGGCTACGATAAAAGCCGCCAATATACACTATTTTTTCCTTATTTGAAAACATAAATTTGTCTTTTTCTTCATTCCACTCATAAAAGCCGCTCATTGGGAAAACACAACGATTTTGCAAAAATGGTTGATGAAAGGTCTTTTTTTCTTCTATTGTCTCTGCTCGGGCATTGATCATCAATTGTCCTTTTTTAAATCCGGTAAATCCCCACTTCATGATTTCCGGAGTGAGATTGTTTTCTTCCTTTTTTCTTAATGTCACAACAAGATTTGACGGAAAAATTTCTCCAGCTGCTAATTCTGCTGCCTGTTCCGGTTGTTTCTTCTGGGCTTCTCGATAATAATTCTGAAGGAGCTCCGACTCTAGATTAAAAAAATAACGACCACACATCCTAATACCTCCCCCATCTTTTTATCTATCATACACTGCAACAAGAAGTTCACACCAACAAAACGTTTTCAATGAATGGAGAATTAAAAAAGTTGTGACAAACTCTCCAGTAAACTTTTTTCTCCTCCAACTCCTCGGTCACAAGTCACAATATCCATCAAATATGAGAAGCTGTTTTTTGAAATTACTCCTTGTGACTCAGAGTGAAACGGCAAGTTCCCGACCTCTGGGTAAACGGTGTTCAATCAGCTGACCCTCGGTAT
>NZ_KV833973.1:0-235 GCF_001837725.1 Enterococcus sp. HMSC072F02 | reverse complement strand
GGCGGTGTCTTAACCGCTTGACCAACGGGCCAATAAAATAAATGGGCCTAAATGGACTCGAACCATCGACCTCACGCTTATCAGGCGTGCGCTCTAACCAGCTGAGCTATAGGCCCATAAAAACTAAAAGCGGGTGACGAGAATCGAACTCGCGACAACAGCTTGGAAGGCTGTGGTTTTACCACTAAACTACACCCGCATGGCGGTTCCGACGGGAATCGAACCCGCGATCTCC
>NZ_KV833972.1:0-659 GCF_001837725.1 Enterococcus sp. HMSC072F02 | reverse complement strand
TTTCTATTTACACAAAATATTTTACACTCTCGATTTTTTTTAAAAGTAAATGCTATACGATAATTTTTTTTATCAATATTGACTTTCATTTCATATATTCCCTTTGCCGAGCGTGTTCGTACTGGTTTTATACGAAAAAAATTATGGTCTACATGCTCTATGACTTTTTTAGAAATAGTTTTTTTGTATGCGAGATGTACCTCTTGCGGAAATTGTTCCAATAGTTCACTGTCAAACTCAACAGTATAATCCATATTTTGCTTCCTTTCTATACGGCTTAAAGTGTTGAAATAAGTCATTCATTAGTTTTTACACTGTTACTTTTCGATGATGGTTACAACCGCTTTGCCGCAAGTCAGTTCTTTTTCCAGCTCGCTCTTTATTTTTATGGCACATGGTTTGGAAAAAGGAGCTGCTTCTTTCCATGAACCAAGTAAAGGATATTCGTTACTGATACCTTTCACATATTGTTTGTTTTTGACACCTTTTGTTTTTACTTCTACATAATACATTTGATCATCTTCTTTCTTGCTGTTTTTAGTTCATATTCAAATATATGTAAGCGAAAATGATTATGTATCTATATCTTTATGATAAATAAAAAGAATCAATTTAAAAGTTTTTTTCAGTCAAGTCCACAATCCTGTGTAAAATACTAT
>NZ_KV833971.1:7928-49078 GCF_001837725.1 Enterococcus sp. HMSC072F02 | reverse complement strand
GATGTTCCCCTCTAATCTTAGTATGTTTTTATACCCGTTCAATCAAATTGATCCAGCTTCCAATATTCGATCAGATTATTCAATTTTTGACCGTAATCAGGATCTGTCGCGTATGTTCCTGTTAATGCACGGGTAGCATCTCTATAAGAACGTGCATTGACTTTCCATGTCCCCGCATATCGGTTTGGGTCCCAAGAAACACCATATCTTAATTTTAAGGCGTTATCTAAGAAGGATTGGTCAGTGGACTGATAGACCCGAAATTTTGAATTGACAGGGACAACGACACCATTAATCACTTCGTTAGATATATGCCAGATATAGCCATACTTTCCTTCATCTTCGCCGTCTTTGAATTTTATCCCAAAGAAGTTATTCGCGTGCTGAGCTAGATAGCTTGTGCCATATCCTGTTTCTAGGATCGCTTGAGCCAACATGACAGAAGTATACAAGCCATGAGCAGGCGCGATACGATTCGCACTTTGGCTGACAGAATTGATGAATCTTCCCTGAGGTGTCTGATCATTCACTTGTCCTAGAATCGTCAGTTGGTTTGGCTGATAGCCGCTTGGCCGCCGGTCGTTTTCAACAATGGTTAGCTGGATACCTTCAACAGGCAAATTCATTCTGACAGAGCCTGCTTTTTGTCCATTTGATGCCCAGCCTAACCAGCCTCTGGAACGAACAAAGGCACGATAATAAATATCATAGTTTTCAGCAAGTTCTCCTGTTAACTGAAAGGAAAAGGCTTGAAGAGAGCGATTTTGTCCAGTCGTTCCTGAGATCGCTCCATTGGATACAGTTCTGGTCCAACCGCTGTCAGCTATGTGTGAATCATATTGGATACCGCCAGTATACCTTGATGTTCTTAAATTTGCGCGAATCGCTTCAAATTGTCTTCCTTGATTTGCGTAGCTGATCGAGTTGTTCAGGCTCGTTTGGCTTACCCAGCCAATATTCGATACATGTCCTTGCAACGTGATTCTAGGTGGAGCTATACGAAAGGCGCGAGTAGTTGCACCAGGTGCGGCTCCTCCTTTCCTTACTAATACAATTTGAATCGCTTCTGCACGGTAAGCATAGCCTTGTGTACCAGCTGATTCACCGTTCTTTGCCCAGTTCATCCAGCCGAATTCTTGTGCATGTACACGATAATAAACGTCATATCGGGTGCTGATTGTGCCAGTCAGATTGATGCGGATCGCCTCAATAGGCAGATTTTGTCCAGTCGTACCAGAAATCGTGCCATTTTGTGCCCAGTTGGTTTCCCAACCTTTGTTAGCGATATGGGATTGATAAGTGATACCGCCACCAATTGTATTTTCAGATAAACGCAGTTGCATTGCTTGAAGACTTAACCGTTGGCCAGTCGTACCAGCTTGAGTAGCAGCATCTGTCTGGCCTAACCATCCTCTGTTAGTTACGTGAGTATTCGCCAATACGGATGGTTCCTTTTCGATATAAGAAATACCGTTAGTAGCAGGGCCGGAACTGTTTTTGTCCAATAATTGGATTTCAATTGCTTCGATTTGATGACCGTACCCAAGTGTTCCGGAAGGATTTCCGTTCATTGTCCAAGGAAGCCAGCCAAAATTTCGTACATGGACTCTATAATAAACATTGTAAGTTGCTGCTAATTGTCCAGTTAATCGAATATTGATTCCTTCAATCTGTTTGACTTGTCCAGTCGTTCCAGAAATAGCGCCATTAGCTACCCAATTTTGCCATCCTGAACCTTGGACATAAGAGGTGTATTCAATAGCACCAGAGAGGGAGGATGAAAGATGGATACGAAAAGCTTCTACTTGTAAAGATTGACCTGTTGTTCCTGAAAGTTGACCGCTAGAAACATTTGGCAGCCAACCACGATTTTTGACATGTGTACTATAAGTAATAGATGGATGTGCAGTACGCAAGGTAGATTCATCTGTCTGTGGCACTTTGTTTTGCGGCTGGAAAGAAGAATCAGTTGTTTCTTTTGAATCAGATGCTGTACTTTCAGCTGTTACTATCTGTTCATTTGAGGAATCAGTCTCTGCTGATACTGGATCCTCTGGTTGGAATTCTTTCTGTGAGACAAAAACGATTGAAGAATCCTTTGCTGTCAGCGCATAAAACACTTGATCGCTGATTTGGACTGCTCTTTGTACGTGATAACTTTCTGAATGTGAAATGGTTTCCTCTGATTGTTCTAACCAAGCTTGATCAAGTGACAGAGAGGCAACGGCTGATTCAGAAAGCTGACCTTGTGATGCTTCAACTGGAACTGTTTTTGGCTCATGAGCAGTTACAGAGTTTGCTGCTACCCATCCTTCATAGTTTGCTGTTTGGATATGTACCCAAGTTGTTTGATCCGATAACGCTACTTTATCCGTGATGAGGGCTGGTCCAGATATTTTTTGATGTTCTTCTTGGCGATAGAAGGTAGGATAAATATCTGTTTCATTCAGAGTCGTATAGGTTTCTGTCATACTTATATGTGTTTGAATGATAGGACCAGCTGCAACTTCTGAGTAATACGCACGTACGGAAGAAAGAAAATGCTCCTTGTCTAGAGTGATCGAATCGTCAAACATCAAGAAATCTGCTGATTTTTCCAAGGGTAAAGAATAGGTTTTGATTTTTTTTGCTACATAATAGGCCAGATAATTGGTGACTTGTTCTGTTGGCTCTGTTGGTATGACTAGTTGGATCGTTCCTTTATCCACCCATTGTCCATCGGATAGCTGGACATCAGTAGAGACAATCTCATACACACCTTGCGTATCAATGTAGCTATGAGCAGATTGCTGCTGAATGAACGATTCCTTTGTTTGTTTTGAAGCTGAAAGGTGGATTTTATCAGGTTTCATTTGTTCAAATCTACCATTGCTCCTTGCAAAGAGGGATTTCCAGAGATTTTTGGCGGTGTAAAATTTTATACTGCAGAAGAGCTGTCTTCTAGATTTTGATAGGAATTCTCTCCAGATAGGCTTGATTGGGATGGTGCGCTTTCATCTTCTGATAGGGTAGATGTTTCTGTTGTTTGAACATTTGCCAAAACGGTATCAGCAAATACGAGACTATTAGGTAACAACGTCGCATTCACTAAGAGAAATACTGCGGCTACTATTCTTTTTCTCACATCATTATCCTCTCTTTCTTTTTTATTGTTCCTTCTTTTCATTCTACAAGAGATTTCTTTTATTTACACTCATTTCTATTGAAAGCCTTTGTTTTTTAATTTCACAGCTGATTCTTTGACTTTTTTCTTTTTTTATTCTATTATTGACAAGTCAATCGTTGACTAGTCAATTATTAGAGAGGAGGAAATTATGTCTTTAGAAGAGATTAGCCACCTTTTATATCAAATCAAATTAGCCGATCAAAAAATCGTCCAGATCTTTGAGGAAAATATCGGTATAAGTCTTACTAGATATGAGATCATGATGAGACTGAAAGAAGAAAATCCATTGCTGCAAAGCAGTTTGCAAGAAAAGTTGCAGATTGATCAAGGAGCAGTTACACGTCATCTGAAGGTTTTAGAAGCAAACGGCTATGTTTCGCGTCAGAGAAATCCTCAGAACAACCGGGAAGTGTACGTAGCACTGACAGAAAAAGCCCAGCAGAAAATCGAGCATTGTGAAATGGACCATAAAGATACAGGTTCCGTGCTGTCCCCAGCTTTCAGCGATGCAGAAATGAAACAATTCCTAACACTTTTAGATAAATTGAATACCCAACTTTGCAATATAACAACAGAAACGAAAGAGGTTAATAATAATGGAACAAAAAAATGATTTTTCAACAATTATGACTGGTAGAAGATCCGTTCGCGTATATGATGAAACATACAAAATCCCACACGAAGAAATGCTGGAAATGATCAAAGAAGCGACGACTGCTCCTTCTTCTGTCAACATGCAACCATGGCGCTTTGTGGTCGCTGAAAGCGAGGAAGCAAAAGAAATCTTGCGTCCTTTGATCCGTTTCAATACGAGACAAAATGATACTTCTTCTGCAATGGTCATGATTTTTGGCGATATGCAATGTTACGAATATGGCGAAGAAATCTATAACCAAGCTTACGAATCAGGGAAGATGCCAAAAGAAGTCAGAGATCAACAATTAGCTGCGATCATTCCTTATTACAAGAGCTTTTCAAGAGAAGAAATGAACGATGTAGTCAAAGTCGATTCTAGCTTAGCGGCTATGCAATTCATGTTAGTTGCACGTGATCATGGCTATGAAACAAATCCAATTGGTGGATTCGAAGCAGATCAGTTGGCAGAGGCATTTGGTTTGGATAAAGACCGCTATGTTCCAGTTATTATTTTATCAATAGGAAAAGCGGTAGAAGAAGGTTATGAGTCTGTTCGTTTAGCACCAGAAAAGATCACTACGTTCAAATAAAAGGTTTTCAGTTACTATTCAGTAGCTATTGCTTTTTTTGAATCGTGTGTGGTAACCTAATAAAAAAGGAGGTCGGAAAAATGACTGCATCGATGAAATTACGTTTTGAACTTTTGAATAACAACTAAATAAATTCAAAAGACATGTATAAACAACAATTTCATGGGTGGAGTATGTCCATTTTTTCCAACGACAGTAGAATAGGTGAAAGCTATGACAGATTTGATGATTTAGTCATAGTTATTTCGTTCAGAGTAGGAAAAGATGTTATGCAGTTTTTTTGCAAACAGATTTTTCTGCTCTTTTTTAGTATCGATAATTGTTGTTTTACATGAAATAGGAGTGTAAAACATATGGAAAATTTAGCAATAAATATAACAAACCTGCAAGTTCGTTTTGGTAACCAGTTAGAATTATCTATTGATTCTCTTCGTGTCTATCAGCAAGATCGAATAGGAATCATAGGAGAAAATGGAGTCGGTAAATCAACGTTGCTGAAACTGATAGCCGGAGAACTTATCCCCAATCAAGGGAAAATCCAAACAGAGATCACTTTCAACTATCTGCCTCAATTAACCTATCTTGCTGAAACAAAGGATCTGAATTTGGAATTAGCCAGTCATTTCCAGTTAAAACTGGAAGAAACTTCGGAACGGAAATGGAGTGGAGGGGAAGAACGAAAGATCGAGTTGATACGTCTTCTTTCTTCTTATGAACAAGGGATGCTTCTAGACGAGCCGACGACCCATCTAGATAGAAAAAGTGTGGATCGACTGATTGAAGAGCTTCGTTATTATTATGGCACGCTGATTTTTGTTAGTCATGACCGCTATTTTCTAGATGAGCTGGCAACGAAAATCTGGGAAGTAAAAGACGGAGAAATCCGAGAGTTTTCGGGGAATTATAGTGCCTATCTCACTCAAAAGGAATTGGAGAAAAAGACTCAGCTACGAGAAGCAGAGTCGATCATGAAAGAGAAAAAACGATTGGAAAAATCGATCCAAGAAAAGAAAAAACAAGCGGAAAAGTTGGAAAAAGTGTCTAGTAAAAAGAAAAAGCAACAAATCAGACCGGATCGGTTGTCTTCCTCTAAACAAAAAGACAGTGTACAAAAAGCCATCCAAAAGAATGCGAAAACATTAGAGAGAAGACTCCAAAAAATAGGAGAAACAACTAAGCCGCAACAGATGAAACAAATCCGTTTTCCAGTACCAAAATCTCTTGCACTCCACAATCGTTATCCAATCATGGGACAAAATATCCAATTGGAAAGAAACGGGAGAATATTACTGATAAATAGCGATTTTCAATTTTCTTTAGGTAAAAAAATCGCGATTGTCGGCGAAAATGGTTCAGGTAAGACAACCTTATTGGAACATATCCGCAAACAAGGAGAAGGAATCCTCCTTTCGCCGAAAGTAAGCTTTCAAGTCTATCAGCAAAAGGATTATCAAATGACATCTGAAGAATCCGTCATTCGTTTTGTCATGAGACAAACAGAGTTTTCGGAATCGCTTGTCCGTAGTTTGCTGAATCACTTAGGGTTTGCTCAGGAAACTCTGACGAAACCGTTGTGTACGTTAAGTGGGGGAGAAGCGACCCGTTTGACGATTGCTTTGCTTTTTACTAAGCCAAGTAATGTGTTGCTGTTAGATGAACCGACTAATTTCATTGATATGGCAACGATCGAAGCTTTAGAGCAGCTGATGCAAGTATATCCGGGAACGATTTTGTTTACTTCTCATGATTCCTACTTTGTCGAACGTACGGCTGATGAAGTTTATGAAATAAAAGGGCAGAAAATAAAAAAAGTACTTACGAGAAATTTTTAAATGTGCTACGATGATTTTCGTGACAAATTTAAAGGAGTGGTACAGATTGCCTACAAATAAAAAAGAAGGAATAATTTTTACAACAATGATGTGTTTTTTGATGGTCTTGGGGATGAGCGCGTATAATTTATGGCTGCATCAAGATCTTCATTTATCAAGTTTGTTGATTGGTCTAGTGCCTGGATTCGTGGTGGCTTTCATTTTGGATGTCTTCATCATCGGTGTGCTGGCGAAAAAAATTGCCTTTAAACTACCAGTAAATCCAGAAAGCAAGATCCAAATGATCTTAACTATTTCCTGCTTGATGGTTTTAGGAATGGTCACATGTATGTCTTTGTTTGGTGTGATCATGGAACAAGGAATACCTGATCAATTATTCTCTGCTTATATGAATGCTTGGAAAATGAATGTGATTGCCGCTTTACCGTTGCAGTTGATCATCGTTGGCCCACTTTCAAGAAGTGTGTTGAAAGCCATTCAAAGCAATGAATGATGGAATACTGTTTATTTGAAAAAAAGGTTGTGACTTGCTTTTTGTCACAGTCCCTTCAATGCAGTTCTAGAAAGAAAAATGATCCGAACGATAGGTTTTTGCCTGTCTTTCGGATCGTTTTTCTTTTTCAGCTGTATCGTTCTTTTAGTGAAGAGGATTCGTTGCTTAATAGATAAATCTAGAAAGGTTCTGTTTATCCATTACTCAAAAAACGGCTGCATTTGTTCTCTTACTTGCTGACACCATTGGAGTTCCTGCTGACAAAGCATGATTCGGCGCTGGATCACAACATAACGCCCAAATTCTTGTCTCTTGTCTAGCGAGAGGTCATTCAATTTTTTTTGATTTTTTTGCATGATTTTGTTCAGCTGTTGTTCTCTAGTGAATAGCAGTCCAGTAGCTGTTGTTTTGTCGAGTGTTGAAAAAGCATAGATTTTTGCTAAAAATTCATCTTTTTGTGTAGGAGCTGGGGTCTCCTCTTTGATCCATTCCTCCACAAGGGCACGTCCTTCATCAGTCAAGTGGTAGATCTTTTTTTGAGAGTGCTCGTCTTTGTCCAAAACGGTCACATAACCCTGCTGGTCTAACTTGGCAAGCGTCGTATAAATCTGACTGTGATGAGCTTCCCAAAAAATCGTGATCAGCTGCTTCAATTCATACCCAGAACGCGGTTTGGATAAAAGCACACATAATAATATATAGGCTAAAGTATTCATAAAAATCCTACCTCTCGTCTTATTTTCTTTATTATATCACAGTAAAATTTCCATGTTTTACATGTGCATATTTACATGTAAAATAAATCATGTATGATGCTAATAGAGAGAAAGGGATGGATATATTGGAGAATCAAATAGATATACAAGAACAAACAAATGAAGAAACAAAGGGGAAAAGTTCGGCGCTAGTTGTAGCAGCTACCTGTATGATCGCTTTTATGGGAGTGGGCCTAGTAGACCCGATCTTAAAAACGATTGCTGCACAGTTAAACGCTACGCCAGCTGAAACGACCCTGTTATTTACTAGTTACATGCTAGTCACTGGTGTGGTGATGCTATTTACAGGTTTCCTATCTAGTCGGATTGGCTTGAAAAAAACATTGATGACCGGATTGTTTATCATCGTTGTATTCGCTGGTCTTGGTGGATTATCTGGCAATATCGGTATGTTGATTGGGTTACGTGCTGGCTGGGGAGTCGGGAATGCTTTATTTGTCTCTACTGCTTTAGCAACGATCGTCAGTATTTTAGTCGGTAACACAGAAAAAGCAATCATGATGTATGAAGCAGCTCTTGGCTGCGGAATGGCTGTTGGCCCGCTAGTCGGTGGGGTCTTGGGCAGCGGTTCATGGCGTTATCCATTTTTTGGGGTAGCATTTTTGATGTTTTGCGGTTTTATAGCCCTAGCGGTACTTTTACCTGAAACTGAGAAATCAAAGAGAAAAGTAGGCCTTTGGGAAGGTGTCAAAGCGTTAAGCAATCATAAACTTCGTTCAGTTGGACTGATCGCATTGTTATATAATTTCGGATTCTTTACTTTACTTGCGTATGCGCCATTTTTATTGATTGGCTATTCTGAATTAGAAGTCGGTTTTGTATTTTTTGGCTGGGGTGTGCTTCTGGCTATTGCTTCGATTTTCGTTGCACCAGCTCTTGAGCGGAAGTTTACGACTTATCGGACGATTTTAGCTGCATTTGTCTTATTCATTATTTGTTTGCTGTTATTAGGAGCTGGAACTTCTATGCCAGTCCTTGTACCGATCAGTATTGTGTTAGCAGGATTTTTCCAAGGAATCATCAATACACTGTTGACGACGATTGCTATGGAAATACCCGGTCTGCAACGAAACGTTGCTTCTTCCAGCTATAGTTTTGTCCGCTTTTTCGGTGGAGCTTTAGCACCATTTATTGCAGGTGTGATCGGCGAACATATTGGTGAAAGCTATGCGTTTTATTTTGCAGGGGCCATTGTTCTTATCAGTGTATGTTGTATCATTTATCACCGTAATTATTTTGCTACAAATGAAGAAGAATAAGAAATAAGAGGTTGTGAAAAAGCTGTCCTGCATCAAGTAATAAGAACAGCCAAACAAAAATAGCTCCTCCTATTTTTCGTTTGGTTGGACTTATTACCGCAGATGCAAGCTTTTGAACACTGTTTAAGGAAGAGATTGTGAAATCAGCGCTTTGACCTGAGTATTAGAGAAGCAACGGAAAAGTAGTTCTTCATATTTTGCCATTTGTTGAGCGAATACCGAAGGACAGCTGATTGAACACCGTTTATTCGGAAAAAGGGAATGTGACACGATTTTTGTCACATTCCCTTTTTTTCTCAAAATAATGAAACTGGAAAATTTTCAGTAGGTAAGCTAAAATTCATTTAAGAAAAAGAATGGGGGGATAATAGATGCTGGAAGAATATTTTCAGGAAGTCGGGTTGACACTCGTTGAATTACCCATTGAATTTTCAGATGATCGGTTGATTTATCGTGGCTATATCAAAGAATTGCCAATGATCAACGCGGAAGGTGAAACTAGAAAAGCGATGCAGCAAAAAATAGCTGGTATGTATCAGGTGTATCGGGAACAGCTATTGGCAGAATCAGCGGAAGAAGAAAAAACGATGAACTTGTCCATGGATGAGCTGCTTCGTTATTATGATGGCGAAACATTTGACGGATTTTCACTTCTTAACGAAGAGGAAACAGATTTACCAGGCAGCTGGTAGGAGAACACCGTTTATATGGAAAGAGGCCGGGACAGAAGCGTTTAACTCCAAGAAATAAGAAGAAATTCACGAAAATTGCTTTTCAAATTTTTGCGAATTTCAGCTTATTTCCGAAGGAGTTGCTTCTGCTCCCGCCGTTTATACATGTTTAGAGCGTGGGACAAAAGTTTTTCTTTACTTTTGTCCCACGCTCTAAAAAGTTCGGCAGTTTTTTGCCGATGTTCAAAGCACCCTACTTATCGTACGGATATTTTTTAGCGGAAAGTCCGATTCAAGTGGTTTTTATTCAGCTGATATTTATAAGATAAGTGAAAGATACCAGCAATCAGCAACGTAATCGTATAGGCAATTGAATGATCGAAAAAAGAATAGTAATTGACTCCAGCTAACAGGCATAATGCAACCATATAGCTGATGTGTAAGCGAGCAACCAAACCTTTTGGCCCAATTTTGTCAAAATACTGCGCCCATTTTTCCCGTTGACTCCCTATGCTTCGTTTTTTGAACTGAAAAAAAAGGGATAAAATACCGACTCCTAGAAAAGCAGCGATATTCAGAGAAATAAGGTAAATAAAAAAAATCATTAAAATTTCAAACATATTGACACCTTTCTAATTGGATAGAACCTTTACAGTAAAAAGGCAAAAGGCGTGAATAATGTTTCACACGAAACATTATTCGCGGATTTGTCCATCGCCATAAATGATATATTTTGTGGAAGTTAATTCATTTAACCCCATTGGACCACGGGCATGTAGCTTTTGAGTGGAGATGCCGATCTCTGCACCAAAACCAAATACCGATCCGTCTGTAAAACGAGTGGAGGCATTGACATAGACAGCCGCCGCGTCCACTTCATTCAAGAAACGCTGACTAGCCGAATAGCTATCTGTCACGATTGTTTCTGAATGCTTGGTGTTATGTCGGTTGATATGCGCAATTGCTTCACTTAAAGAATCGACTACTTTGACGGCAAGGATATAATCTAGATATTCAGTATCCCAATCTGCCTCTTCTGCTAAAGCAGCTGTCTCTAGATATTCTAACGCACGAGCATCCGCACGTAAAGAGACGCCGTGTTCTACCAGTTCTTTTTCAATGGCTGGTAAGAAAAAGGGTGCGATCTCAGAATGGATCAGTAATGTTTCTGCCGCGTTGCAGACAGAAGGACGGGAAGCTTTTGCATTGACGATGATTTTCACTGCCATAGACAACTGTGCTTCTTTATCGATGTATACGTGATTATTTCCTGTACCTGTTTCAATGATAGGTACCGTTGCCTGTTCTTTGACTCGTTGGATCAATTTTGCTCCGCCTCGAGGGATCAGCACATCTAAGTATTCTGTCAATCGCATTAACTGTCCTGCAGTTTCGTGTGAAGTATCATCGACAAACTGGATGGCATAAGGAGATTCGCCAGCACTGACCAGTACTTGCTGCAATAGTTGGACCAGTAATTGGTTCGAGAAGAATGCTTCTTTGCCACCGCGAAGGATAACGGCATTCCCTGATTTGAACGCTAGACTGGCTGCATCAGTCGTGACATTTGGACGAGATTCGTAAATGATACCGATCACGCCGAGGGGCACGCGCTTTTTGCCGATTCTCAATCCGTCGGTGTTCGTCCACATCTCATCTACTTTTCCAATAGGATCGTCTAACGAAGCAATCTTTTCGATCTCTGCAGCCATGGCATTGATTCGCTCAGGTGTCAGCTGCAAGCGGTCTTGCATCGTTTCACTGATATTGTTTTCGACTGCTTTTTCTAAGTCTTTCTGATTTGCTTCGATGATCGCTTGTTGATTCTTTTTGATGGTTTTCGCCATCTGAACAAGTAGCTCATTTTTACGGTTTGTAGGCATAAGTGCTAGTTGTTGCGCACTATCTTTTGCCTGTTGCCCTAATTGCATCAAATCAGTCATTTCAAGTCCTCCTTAAATAAAGTACCTACTTCTTTTCCTGCAAGAATATCAAAAATGATTGCCGGATTTTTTCCATTTGCTAGAATCATTGCACTGTTTGCTTCAAATATCCTAGAAGCTGCTTTTAATTTACTTTGCATACCGCCTGTTCCAAAGGTGCTGCCTGCACCACCTGCTTGTGCCAGAATCTTTTCATCGATTTTATCGATATAGCGATACATCTGAGCCTCGGGATTTGTAGTCGGATTATCTGAATAAAAACCGTCGATATCAGAAAGAACGATCAAAAGGTCTGCCGCGACAAGTTTTGCCATGATTGCTGACAGCTGATCATTATCGCCAAATTTTGTCAGATGATCTAATTCATCTACTGCGACAGTATCGTTTTCGTTCACGATAGGAATCGTATCCATGATCAAAAGCTGTTCCAATGTATTCCTCACATTTTTACGACTTTCAGGGTAATCTACCACGTCTCTTGTCACGAGGATTTGTGCTGTCTGCTGATTATATACACTGAATCTTTGATTATAGATATTCATCAATTCGGCTTGACCAACAGCCGCCGCAGCTTGCTGTTCAGGGATCAAAGTCGGACGTTCTGACAAATGTAATTTATGCATACCGACGCCTACAGCTCCCGATGAGACTAGGATCACTTCCTTTCCACGATTTCTAAGATCGGAAAGGACAAAAGCTAACTGATCGATCGCCGCAAGATTGATGTTTCCATTGGGATAGATCAATGTACTTGTTCCTACTTTGACAATAATTCGTTTTGCATTTTTTATTTCTTTACGCATGTGACACCTCAATCAAATATCCACTCATTAATTTCGTTCTATTCTACTTGTTTTGACGAGTAAAGTCATGTAAAAAATAGTTTTTTTGTACAACTTGCAGTTGTTCGGTAAAAGAACGCGTTAATGGTTGACTTTAGGATAGCAGAATTTCTTGAAGAATTTGTAAAGAGAGTCTTTTATAGCCTCGAATATGTTAGAATAGGAGTAGTTTATTTAGGGAGGAAAACCGGTGAGAAAAAGAGGATTTGAAGTTATTTCTAAATATAAAGAGCAAAATATCAATCTACCGCAGCGCGCTACACATCATGCTGCTGGCTATGATTTTGAAGCAGCAGAAGAGGTCGTGATTCCAAGTATCTGGAAAGCAGGCTGGAAAAAAGGATTGGAAACAATCGCAGATACATTGAAAAAAGACGTATCAGAAAATGAAAAACAGTTGAAACCGATCCTCGTACCTACTGGGATCAAAGCCTACATGGGAGAAGATGAATTTTTGCAGCTTGCTAACCGTTCAAGCAATCCGTTGAAGCGGTTTTTAGTGTTGACGAACGGCGTGGGTGTGATTGACAGCGATTATTACAATAATGAGGCAAATGAAGGCCATATCATGTTCCAATTCACCAACTTTGGTTTCAAGGATGTAGTGATCAAAAAAGGTGAGCGTATCGGTCAAGGGATCTTCTTGCCATTTTTAAAAGCAGATCAAGATCAAACGACTGCTCAACGTCAAGGCGGATTTGGTTCTTCCAGTAAATAAAACGATAAAGAAATTTAAGCTTGATTTAATGTCTCATGGTTAGAATAAAAGGAGGCGGTACAATGGCAAAAAAATCAAAAGTACAATTTGTTTGCCAAAATTGCGGGTATGTGTCGCCTAAGTTCTTGGGACGCTGCCCAAATTGCGGAAAATGGAATACGATGGTCGAAGAAATCGAACAAGATACAACAGACCGCAGAACGCGAACAAGTTTGACAGGAGAAAAAGCGAAACCAACAAAAATAGCAGACGTCGTCCCTAAAAAAGAACCTCGGGTCAAAACGAAATTAGAAGAACTGAACCGTGTGCTAGGTGGAGGTGTGGTACCGGGATCCATGGTCTTGATCGGTGGTGATCCAGGTATTGGTAAATCCACTTTGCTATTACAAGTTTCTCAGCAATTAGCAGCCATAGGCGGGAAAGTCTTGTATGTATCCGGCGAAGAAAGCGCAGAACAGATAAAATTACGCGCGGAGCGCCTCGGAAGTATCAACACAGAATTTTATCTATACGCTGAAACAGATATGAATGAAATCAGTCGTGCCATCGAACATATCTCCCCTGATTATGTTATTATTGATTCCATCCAAACGATGACGCAGCCAGACATCACAAGTGTGGCAGGAAGCGTCAGCCAAGTAAGAGAAACCACTGCAGAATTACTCAAAATCGCTAAAACAAATGGGATTGCCATCTTTATCGTCGGTCATGTTACGAAAGAAGGTTCGATCGCCGGTCCAAGAATGTTAGAGCATATGGTGGATACAGTGTTATATTTTGAAGGTGAACAACATCATAGTTTCCGAATTTTACGAGCGGTAAAAAACCGATTTGGCTCAACGAACGAGATTGGGATTTTTGAAATGCATGAGCATGGATTGGAAGAAGTCGCTAACCCTTCACAGATTTTCTTAGAGGAACGCCTAGACGGTGCGACTGGCTCTGCTATCGTTGTAGCAATGGAAGGAACACGTCCAATTTTGGTAGAGATCCAAGCATTAGTCACACCTACTATGTTCGGAAATGCTAAGCGAACAACAACAGGTCTTGATTTCAATCGTGTATCTCTGATCATGGCAGTGCTGGAAAAAAGAGCTGGACTACTTCTTCAGAATCAAGATGCTTACTTAAAAGCTGCAGGTGGGGTAAAATTAAATGAACCAGCGATTGATTTAGCTATCGCTGTCAGTATTGCTTCAAGCTACAAAGAAAAAGGAACACAGCCGACGGAATGTTTCATCGGTGAAATCGGACTGACTGGAGAAATCAGACGTGTCAGTCATATTGAACAACGGGTCAAAGAAGTCCAAAAACTCGGCTTCACAAAAGTTTACCTGCCTAAAAACAACTTAGGCAACTGGGAAGCGCCAAAAGGAATCGAGATCGTTGGAGTAGCAACTTTGGCTGAAACGTTGAAGCGTGTGTTCCGCTAAATAATAAATGATTGTCGAAACGGAGGAAAAACGATGCAAAAACGTGTCATTACGTTGCTGATGATCATTGTCGGCGCAAGCTTGGGTATTTCATTTTTACCCTCAGCTTGGCAGGCAATTGGTCAACAGTCAAATGGGTGGCTGAATAATACATTTACCAACAGCTTGTTAGGCGCACTTATTTTCTTTTTATTATCTTTGCTGTTGGCCAAACATATCTCAGCTATTATCAAACAAGTAGAACAAAAACTAAGCGAGGTCAGTTTGACTTATCTTCTCTTCGGTGCGATCGGTGCGATCATCGGATTGACTTTGGGCGTTGTGATCTCAACCCCTCTTTACAATATGGAAATTCCATTCGTCAATAGTGTATTGCCGATTTTACTGATGATCATCTTAGGTTATCTGGGATTGAGAATGGGAACGACACGAATCGAAGAATGGAAGAAAGTCTTTGGTTCACGAAGTAAAAAAATCGAGCAAGAAACAGCTAGCCAAGTGGAGAGCCAACTGTTAGAACGAAAATCAGGAGAAAATTTCCATAAATATAAAATCTTGGATACAAGCGTGATCATTGATGGTCGGATTTATGATATTACAAAGACTGGATTCTTAGAAGGAACCTTGATGATCCCTAATTTTGTTCTTTACGAACTACAATACATCGCGGACTCAGGGGATAGTTTGAAACGTGTGCGTGGTCGTCGCGGATTAGATATCTTGAATGCTTTGCAAAAAGAAGAAGGTATATCTGTCGAAATGTATGATGGAGACTTTGAAGATATCAGCGAAGTAGACAGCAAATTGATCAAATTAGCCAAGCTTTTAGACGGTGTCATCGTAACCAATGACTATAACTTGAATAAAGTCTCTGAATTCCAAAATGTACCTGTTCTTAATATCAATGCGTTGGCAAATGCCGTGAAACCAGTCGTCATTCCTGGCGAAACGATGAATGTTCTAGTAGTAAAAGCTGGGACAGAACGCCAGCAAGGGGTAGCCTACCTTGATGACGGCACGATGGTTGTCGTAGAAGATGGACAGCATTACATGAATGAACGTATCGAAGTCGTTGTGACAAGCGCTCTTCAAACAGCCGCTGGACGCATGATCTTTGCTAAACCTGCCCATGCAGGACGAGGGATCGACAATAAAAAAGAGACAGAGAAAAAGACAAAACAATCAAAATAAAAAAGAAATTCAGCCAACTGGTAAGGAAATTCAACCAGTTGGCTTTACTATTTACCTTAGAAAAGGTAAAATTTGTGCTGAGTGGCTTTAAATAAATGATATTTGAGAAGCCGTAACTGACGGAATTTTTACTGTTAGTCAAAGTCTAGTTTGAAAGAAGAGGAAGAAAATGACGAAAGTACGCGTACGCTATGCACCAAGTCCAACTGGGCACCTGCATATTGGAAATGCAAGAACTGCATTGTTCAATTATTTGTTTGCCCGCCACAATGATGGAGACTTTATTATTCGTATTGAGGATACTGACCAAAAACGTAATATCGAAGATGGCGAAAAAAGCCAGTTGGAAAACCTTGCTTGGTTGGGAATGGATTGGGATGAATCTCCTGAAAATCCTGGAGAATACGGCCCTTACCGTCAATCTGAACGTAAAGAAATCTATCAACCGCTGATTGATCAGTTACTTGCTAGCAATCGAGCATACAAATGCTATTGCACAGAAGAAGAATTAGAAGCAGAACGGGAAGCACAACGCGCAAGAGGAGAAATGCCTCATTACGCAGGAACATGTGCGAACTTGACACCTGAAGAACAAGCAGAAAAAGAAGCACAAGGTCTAGAATCTGTTGTACGTTTCCGTGTGCCTCGCAATACAGAATACGCATTTACAGATATGGTAAAAGGCGCTATTTCGTTCGAATCCGATAATATCGGCGGCGACTTTGTCATCCAAAAACGCGATGGTATGCCAACCTATAACTTTGCTGTTGCGGTCGATGATCATTTGATGAAAATCACTCACGTTTTACGTGGAGATGACCATATTGCCAATACACCAAAACAACTGATGATCTATGAAGCATTTGGCTGGACGCCACCAACATTCGGACATATGACGTTGATCATCAACAGTGAAACAGGCAAAAAACTAAGCAAACGTGACGAATCAATCTTACAATTTATCGAACAATATCGCGAATTAGGTTATTTACCAGATGCAATGTTCAACTTTATCGCATTATTGGGCTGGTCACCTGTGGGCGAAGACGAAATCTTCGAACACCAAGAATTGATCAAAATGTTCGATCCAAAACGCCTAAGTAAATCACCCGCAGCTTTCGATGCGAAAAAACTGCAATGGGTAAACAACCATTACATCAAAGCAATGGATCTAGATGCATTTACTGACATGTGTCTGCCTTATCTAATCGCTGATGGTCGTGTAGCAGAAAACCCAGATGAAAAGACAATCGAATGGGTGAAGAAGATCGTTAGCCTGTATCAACCTCAAATGAGCTATGCTGCAGAAATCGTTGATCTGTCTACGCTATTTTTCAATGAACATCCTGTATTGAATGAAGCAGCAAAAGAAGTACTTGCTGGTGAAACAGTTCCTACTGTTCTCCATGCATTTAAAGCACAGCTAGAACAAATGGAAGTAGTAGATGCTCCAACTGTAAAAGCTGCCATCAAAGCTGTTCAAAAAGAAACTGGCGTAAAAGGGAAAAATCTTTTCATGCCGATCCGTGTAGCTGTATCAGGACAAATGCATGGCCCAGAATTGCCTGAAACGATCGAATTGCTTGGTCGTGAAAAATCATTAGCACATTTAAATCAAGTACTGAACTAAACACGATGAACAGAAAAAAGTAAGCAGCTGATCATTACAAGAGAGATACCGGGTGGTGCAAGGTATCAATGAATGGTTGCCGAAATGCCTCTGGGAGTGGTCTTGGCGAAAATACAGAAAACAGGAGAAACTGTTTTACAGGAAACGAAGTAGCCAAGAACGTATAACAGGCGTTAGCTGTCAGAGATAATCGTTGATTATGAAGAAAAGTGGAACCACGCGGAAAGCGTCTTTTGATAAGGAAACTTATTTAAAAGGCGCTTCTTTTCTTTATAAGAAGCTGTTTTCCTACATAAAATACTTACGAAAGGAGTGGAAAGTCATGAGTTGGTTTGCCCGAGCGATTGATGCAGCAAAGAGAAACGATCCGGCTGCACGTTCGACAGCGGAGATCGTTTTGACCTATCCTGGTTTTCATGCCTTGTTTTGGCATCGTTTCTCTCATTTTTTATATCAGCATCGGCTCTTTTTATTGGCGAAGATCAATGCTCAATTTTGGCGTTTCCTGACAGGTGTTGAAATCCATCCAGGAGCAACGATTGGAACAGGTGTATTCATCGACCATGGAATGGGAATCGTCATTGGCGAAACTGCAGAAATCGAGGATGATGTGATTTTGTTCCATGGCGTAACATTAGGCGGTACGGGAAAAGAAACAGGTAAAAGACATCCAACGGTCAAACAAGGAGCCATGCTCTCTGCGAATGCGCAGATATTAGGACCGGTAACGATCGGAAAAAACGCAAAAATCGGTGCAGGTGCCGTTGTGTTGAAAGATGTTCCAGACGATGCTACAGCGGTAGGAGTACCAGCAAAAGTCGTTCGAATCAAAGGAGAAAAAGTGAGGAGATCAGAATGATAAAAATCTACAATACATTGACCAGAAAAAAAGAAGAATTCATTCCTATACAAAAGGGACATGTCGGTATGTATGTCTGCGGACCGACTGTGTATAATTATATCCATATCGGAAATGCTCGTAGTACCATTGCTTTCGATACGATTCGACGCTATTTTGAATATCGAGGCTATAAAGTCGATTTTGTATCGAATTTCACGGATGTAGACGATAAAATCATCCGTACAGCAAACGAATTAGGCATCACAGCACCAGAAGTCGCTGATCGTTTCATCCGAGCATTTGAAGAAGATACGAAAGCGTTGAATGTCGAGCCTGCTACACTGCATCCCAGAGTCATGGACCATATGCCAGATATTTTAGCATTTATTCAAGTGTTGGTTGAAAAAGGCTATGCTTATGAATCTTCAGGTGATGTGTATTACCGTACCCGTAAATTTGAAAACTATGGGAAATTAAGTGACCAATCCATCGATGAATTGGAAGTCGGCGCAAGTCAGCGTACTGGTGAAGAACAGCAGCAAAAAGAAGACCCATTAGATTTCGCTTTGTGGAAACAAGCAAAACCAGGCGAGATTTCTTGGGATTCACCATGGGGCAAAGGACGTCCCGGTTGGCACATCGAATGTTCCGTCATGGCAACAAAACATTTAGGCGAAACGATCGATATCCATGGTGGCGGGCAAGATTTGGAATTTCCTCATCACGAAAATGAAATCGCACAAAGTGAAGCGAAAACAGGGAAAAAATTCGCTAATTACTGGATGCACAATGGCTATGTAACGATTGGCGAAGACGATGAAAAAATGAGTAAATCTCTAGGGAATTTCATCACTGTGCATGAAATGATCCAAAACGTCGATCCACAAGTCTTGCGCTTCTTCATGGCGACCACACAATACCGTCGTCCGATCCGTTACAGTGAAACGACGATGAAAGAAGCAGCCACCAATTTACAACGACTGAAGAATACGTTTGACAATTTGAAATTCCGCCAAGAAACTGCCTCAGAGAATTTGGCAGATGATGCGGATAAAATCGCTTTGTTAGAAAATTTGGAACAGCGATTCATCGAAGAAATGGACGATGATTTTAATGCAGCAAATGGGATCACAGTGGTCTATGAGCTTGCTAAATGGCTGAACACTTATCTAGACCAGCCGGAAGTTTCTGCCGCTGTCTTGGCACAGGGAGAAGCTTTATTCTCGCAATGGCTTTCGATCTTCGGTATTTTATTTACAGCAGAAGAATTATTGGATGAAGAGATTGAACAATTGATCGAAGAACGAAATCAAGCAAGAAGCAATCGTGATTTTGCCCGAAGCGACGAAATCCGTGATTTGTTGAAAGAAAAAGGGATCTTATTAGAAGATACACCCCAAGGAACCCGATGGAGAAGAGAAGCATGAGAGATTACACACAATTGAACGGTTTAGCCTTGGCTTACGTGGGAGATGCGATTTACGAAATCTATGTTCGCGACCACCTGATCGATCAAGGAGAAACAAAACCCAATAAGCTGCATCGTGCGGCAACGAATTATGTTTCTGCGAATGCACAAGCTTTTTTGATTCAGCAAATGCTGGAGGAACATCTTTTGACAGAAGAAGAAGAGCTTTATTATCGCAGAGGAAGAAATGCCAAAAGCCATACGAGTGCAAAAAATGCTGACGTTACGACTTACCGGGTCGCAACAGGGTTCGAAGCACTGATGGGTTATCTGCATTTGACAAAACAAACCGAGCGGATGGAAGAATTGATCCGCTGGTGTATTCAGAAAGTTGGTGAAAAAAATGGGTAAAGAAAGAACAAACAAACATCAATCGAAACGTGGATTTGAAGACAAAAAACAAAATAGATATCCAAATAAAAAGCAAACTGGACGAAATCAGTCAGTTTCTGATCAAAATGAAGAAGCATTAGAAGATAATTTCGTCTTTGGACACCATGCCGCAGTAGAAGCGCTACAACAAGGGCGAGGGAATAAACTCTTTCTTCAAGAAGATTCACGAGGAGAAAAAGTAGAAGAACTGAAAGAAATCGCACGTGAGCAAGCTGTACCGGTCAAATGGGTCCCTAAACAAAAATTAGAAACTTTGAGCAATCATGGCGTGCATCAAGGAGTCGTTCTTGCGATTACACCTTATGAATATTTATCCCTTGACCAACTGATTGAACGAACAAAAGAGAAAAAAGAAGACCCCTTCTTTTTGATTTTGGATAGTATCGAAGATCCACACAATTTTGGGTCGATTTTACGGACAGCAGACGCAAGTGGCGTTGATGGTGTGATCATACCAAAACACCGAGCAGTTGGAATCACGCCTATCGTAACAAAGACTTCCACTGGTGCAGTGGAATATGTGCCTGTTGCACGTGTGACGAATTTGGTACAAGCTGTGCAACAGCTCAAAGAGATAGGATTTTGGGTATTTGGCACAGATATGACCGGCACAAACTTCCAAAAATGGAATGCCAAAGGATCCATTGCTTTAGTCATTGGTAATGAAGGCAAAGGAATGAGTCCAGGATTGAAAAAAGAAATGGATGAATTACTGACGATTCCAATGACTGGGCACGTCCAAAGTTTAAATGCCAGTGTTGCTGCTGGATTGCTGATGTATCAGGCTTTTTCCCAACGTCAGGGGGAGTAGGTCATGAAAAAACAGCTGTTGATTGTAGATGGCTACAATATGATCGGTTCGTGGCCGGAACTGGTCCAGCTTAAAAAGCAGGACAAAATGGCAGATGCAAGAGAAGCTCTTTTGCATCGTTTATCAAATTATGCGAAATATGAAGGACTGGAAGTCATCGTTGTCTTCGATGCTCAATTAGTACCGGGCATCCAGCAAAATTATAGGAAATATCAGTTGGATGTTGTTTTTACGAAAGAAGATGAAACGGCTGACAGTTATATCGAGAGAATCGCTGGGCAGCTGAATGATCGTTTGACACAAGTAACAGTGGCGACAAGCGATCTAGCAGAACAGTGGATGATTTTTTCTCAGGGGGCGTTGCGAACTTCTGCTTACGAGTTATATAAAACGATTAAAAAAACGGAAAAAACAATAGCCCAAGAAAATAAAGATATGCATTTTGTTGATTTTCGACGTAATTCTCCGTGGAATGAAGAGCAGTTAAAAAAATTGTCCCAAAAATTGGACGATTTAATGAGAAAAAATAAATAACATATCGTTCTAATCAGTTCGATGAATCATTGATGATAAGATTCCTCCATAAACGAATTTATGGAGGAATTATTTTATGTCTGAGGAGTTATTGCGCGCTGCACGTAATGGTGACGAAGAAGCATTTGCTGCCCTGTATCAAAAATATTTTCCACTCTTACTACGTTTGAAAAACACTTACTATTTAAGAAATTATGTTACTGAGGATTGGGAACAAGAAGCGAGGATCGCTTTATATCAGGCATTGAGAACTTACGAAAAAAGCAAAGGAGTCAGCTTTGGAAGTTATTATAAAAGTATCATAAGCAATCAAATTTATTCTTTATTGAGAAAACAGAACGCGCTGAAGCGCCGTGACCAAAAAGACGAAGTCTCGATCGACCAAAAAATAGAGACAGAAGGACCAGATTTTTTAGCAGAGATCACCTTGCAGGAACCTTTAGCGATTCAGCATCTTTTGTTAAAAGAAGCAATCGAAAATTGCGAGATCCGATTTTCAAAAAAAGAAGCACAAATTTTTCATTATTACATGCAAGGGGTTGATTTTGCGGAGATGGCTGAATGTTTGTCAATGGATCACAAGCAAGTGATGAGTGCATATGGAAGGGTAAAACTCAAAATAAAAAAACACTTAAAATTTTATAATGAGGAATAATTTAGAAAAATCTTAATGAGCTTCTTACTTATTTTTATTGCATTTCTTTTTTTTTTATGGTAAACTTGAAAATTTTAAAAATATGTGGTATAGTTAGCAGTAGAGGTGAACTGTATGCCAACAACTTTAGCTTCAATCAAGAAAGATTTAGAAGGTCGTATCGGCAGCCCAATCATGTTGGTTGCTCAGACAGGAAGAAAGCGTCAAACAGAACGCCGCGGCGTTTTAACAGAAACCTATCCTTCAGTATTCGTTGTTGACTTGGATCCTGAAGAAAATTCTTTTGAACGAGTATCTTACAGCTATTCAGATGTACTTACTCGGACAGTTGAGATCGAATTTTTAACTGAAGCAGTTTAAAAAGCAAACGAGCCTGAGATTCGTAAGGTTCGTTTGCTTTTTTGTGTATGAATCGGTATGCTAATAATAAAAAAGTAGGAGGCGTTTACTTAGTGGAATACCAGGTAAAGAAATTTGAAGAATTGTCGACAGCAGAGTTTTATGCAATCGTCAAAGAACGGATTGCAGTCTTTGTTGTGGAGCAACAGTGCCCTTATCAAGAAGTTGATGATATCGATGGACAAGCTTGGCATACGTATTTCCAAGATACTGATGGGAAGATCCTTGCCTACACGCGGGTATATGAAGAAGCAGAGTGCATCCATTTTGGTCGCGTTCTTGTTCATCAAAATAACCGTAAAGACGGTTTAGGAAGAAAGATTGTCCAAGAAACGATCAACATGATCCAGAAAAAATTTCCAGAAAAACCAATTGTGATCGGTGCACAAGAATATCTACAGGCCTTTTATGAGTCTTTTGGATTCAAGGCAATCTCAGATGTGTATTTGGAAGATGATATTCCGCATATCGACATGAAAAAAGAACAGGTAACAAGTTAAGAATCTAAAAAAAGAAAGCCGACACTGAAAATCGGCTTTCTTTTTTTTTAGATTCTTCATTATTTAGAAGTATCTGAAAGATTTGTTTGCTCTACCGGATGCGTATTGTCTTCTGCCACTTGTTTGGCAAGAAGATCGCGTATGTCACTAAGATAATCTTCTGCAGTAGGTGTTTCTTCCACTTCTTCTTCTGCTTCTTTGGCGCGTAATTTCTTCGCACGGTTTGCCGCTTTGACAACTAAGAATAAGACAAAACCAGTAATCAGGAATGTAATGATAGCACTAATAACGTTACCAAACGCAAATGTGACACCTTTTGTCGGCGACCAGTCAAGAATTGAAAGTGCTCCTTCTAAATCAGAAGTTCCTGTGATCATAGCGACAATCCAACCAATTAGCGGAGTGATTAATCCTTGTACCACTTGGTTTACGATACTTGTAAACGCACTCCCGATAACAACACCGACAGCAAGATCCAAGACATCACCACGCATGATGAACTCTCTGAATTCTTTGATCATGAATGACCCTCCCTTCTTTTGTATGTCTTTAGTATATCGAAAAATAAAAAATAAAAAAACGATATACGCTTTTAGCCGTCTGTCCCTTTTGATAAAAAACTTCTATGCTATACTATAAAGTGTAACATCAATTAGAAAAATCGGCGAATTGCCTGTACTTATATATTTCAAGCAGATGCATAAGTAAAAAAGGCCGATTGTCCTACTAAAAGAGTAAGAGGCAATCATCTATGAAAAGGAGCATATAAATATGGTGTATCAATTGGCAGAAGGCGTGAATCTTCATGTCTTACCAACAAAACAATACAAAACGATTCGGATTTTTATCCGTTTTACTGCACGTCTGCAACAAGAAGTCATTACAAAACGTTCACTACTCAGCAGTATGCTGGAAACAAATAGTTTGAATTATCCGGATCAGACAAAGTTAAGTGCGAAACTTGCTGAGCTTTATGGTGCAAGCTTCGGACTATCAGTAAGGAAAAAAGGGAACTTGCATTGGCTAAACGTAGGAATCAGCTTTGTGAACGGCGAATATGTCAATGATCCGAACCTTTTCTCTCAAGCGGTGGATTTTTTAAAAGAGGTTTTATTTTATCCAAATATCAAAAATCAACAGTTTGATCAGTTGACGTTTGACTTGGAAAAGAACAATCTGCGTCTCTATTTGGAAAGTTTGAAGGAAGATAAACAAACTTTTGCTTCCTATGCACTGCAAGAACTTTATTTTGAAAACAGCCCGGAACAAAAAATTCCAAGTTTAGGCGTAGTGGAAGAAATAGACAAGATCACTGCTCGTTCGCTAGCGGCTTACTATCAAGAAATGATGGCGAACGATCAAATTGACATTTTTGTTGTCGGCGATGTTGATCCGGACAAAGCAGCCGAAGCTGTGGGGCAATTACCATTTGAGCCGCGTGAAACAGCTCATCCAGAATTGTTTTATACCCAGCCTCAAGTGAATATCGTCAAGGAACGACAAGTCCGTGAGCCAATCGTTCAAGCAAAGCTGAATCTAGCTTATCAGACAAATGTGTATTATGATGAGCCAGAACGTTTTGCGCTAATGGTCTTCAACGGTTTATTTGGCGGGTTTCCTCACTCCAAACTGTTCATGAATGTGAGAGAGAAAGAAAGTCTAGCTTATTATGCCTCTAGCAGTGTGGATACATTCCGAGGGTTCATGAGTGTCCAGACCGGTATCGATGAAAAAAACCGAAATCAAGTACTTCGCCTGATTCACGAGCAATTAGAAAGCTTGCGAAACGGTGAAATAACAGATTTGGAACTAGCTCAGACAAAAGCGATGCTAAGAAACCAATACCTGCTTTCTCTAGACTCTCCGCAAGCGGCAATCGAAGCTTCTTTTTTGGATAGCTGGCTGCCGGAAACAAAATTATCTGATGAAGAATGGTTGAAACGTATGGAGAGTGTAACGATCAAAGAGATACAACAAGTAGCTGAGCAAATCGAATTGCAAGCAATCTTCTTTTTAGCAGGAGGAAATGCAAATGAATAAAACAGAATATGAGCAAATCAATGAAACGCTTTATCATGAAGTACTACCAAACGGTTTGACCGTGTATTTGTTACCTAAAAACGACTATCACAAGACATATGGTTTGTTCAGTACGAATTATGGTTCGATCGATAACGAATTTATTCCCTATGGTGAAAAAGAAAAAGTGAAAGTCCCAGATGGCATCGCTCATTTCTTAGAACACAAGCTGTTTGAAAAAGAAGACGGCGATGTTTTTCAATTATTTGGACAGCAAGGTGCTTCCGCTAATGCTTTCACGAGTTTTACGAAAACTAGTTACCTGTTCTCTACGACTGATCAGGTAGAACAGAATCTGACGACACTGATCGACTTCGTACAAGCACCTTACTTTACAGAAGAAACTGTAAACAAGGAAAAAGGAATCATCGGTCAGGAAATCCAAATGTATGAAGACGACCCTAACTGGCGGATGTTTTTTGGTATACTAAATAACTTGTATCCTGCACACCCGTTGCATATCGATATTGCGGGCACGGTTGAAAGTATCGACAAAATCACAGCTCAAGACTTGTATACGTGCTATCGGACGTTTTATCAGCCAAGCAATATGGTTTTATTTGTAGTTGGTAAGATGGAGACTGAGAAATTGATGAAACTTATTCGGGAAAACCAAGAAGCAAAAAATTTCCCGCCAAAGCAAGAAATTGTACGTTATTTCCCAGAAAACACAAAAGAAATCATCAAACAAAGTGCATTGGAAGCAGCCATTACACGAGATAAATTTGTACTTGGTATTAAAGGATTAGACACATTGCCGCAAGAAGGAACAGAACTACTACGTTATAAAACAGCTATCAATCTGTTGTTCCAAATGATTTTAGGTAATACTTCTCGAAACTATCTAGCTATGTACAATCAAGGAATTATCGATGACAGCTTTGGTTTTGAATTCAGCTTGGATCGTGAATTTCACTTTGCGGACTTCAGCGGAGATACGGATGAACCAGAGAAAGCAGCAGAAAAAGTCAAAGAAATCATTCTTGGATTCGCTGATGATCCTGAAGTGTCAGAAATGAATCTCGATTTGCTGAAGAAGAAAATGCTTGGACAATATTTCCAATCATTGAATTCAATCGAATATATTGCTAATCAATTTACGCAAAGTTTATTTGGTGATCGAACATTATTTGATCTTCCTGAAATCATCGATTCGATCCAAATGAAAGACGTACTGGCAGCTGGAGAAGCATTTATAAGTGAAGAGGCCTTCAGTGAGTTTTATATGAGACCAAAATAAACCAGTATTTTATGGAGAAAAGTCTTAAATTTCGTTTTAGACTTGTAGCAGGAACCTCCTCCAAAACCAGCTTTTATGGTATTCTTAGATGTGTTGGAAATATTAATGAGAAAATAAAACAAATCATGCTCTCTTTTAATCAACTTATATTAAAATAAAATCAAACGAAGTAATCAAAGAGGTTGTGACAGAAGTGGTCAGCTTCAAGAAATAAGAAGGAATTTACGAAAATTGCTTCTCAAATTTTTGTGATATTTCGGCTTATTGCCGAAGAAGCTACTTCTGGAACACCGTTTAAGAAAGAGGTCGTGAGCCTGCCGTTCAGCTCCGAGTCATAAGGAACAAGTTCACAAAACAGCTGCTCATGTTTTATGGATATTGTGACTTTTGACCGAGGAATTGGCAGGAGAACGCCGTTTATTCGGAAAAAGGAGCTGTGACACGACTTTTGTCACAGCCCCCAAACATAACGTCTTTCATTGCAACAGCAGATGCTTCGGAGAATCAAACAGACTGGAGAAGATGAACGAGTGGCTTTTGAAACCATCGGAGAAAAATTACGGCAAGCACGCCTGAATAAAAAGATATCTTTAGATGAATTACAGCAGATTACAAAAATTCAAAAACGTTATTTGGAAGCAATCGACAATGATGATTTTGATCAATTGCCTGGTAAGTTTTACGTACGGGCGTTTATTAGGCAATATGCTGAAGCTGTAGGAGAAGATGGAGACCATTTAGTCGATGTTTTTGATGGAAAAAGCAAATTGACAGGATCGGTCCCTGAACGTCCGCAGCCTGAAACAGTAAGTACTTCCAGAAAAGCAATACATCAAGAAGAATCGCATCCAAGTCGTTTTTGGACAAGTCTTCCTGTCATTTTATTAGGATTGGTTGCTTTGGCGATCGTCGTTGTCGTAGGCTATATGACTTGGCAAGATCGTCAAGCTGATCCAATAATCGGCGATACAGCTTCTTCGCTCAAAGTAGAAGGATCAGTCGAGGAGTCCTCTTCCTCAGAGCAAAGCACGCAGACCCAAGAGTCTTCTACAGTAGAGTCAACAACAGAATCAAGTGAAGAAAAGAAAATGGCAATAGCTGCAGGAGAGGATTCCGGTAGTGCCATCGCAGTAAATATTACAGATGCTACCAAGCCTGTCACTCTTGAGTTTACCGCTGTCAATCGTGTGTGGATCGGTGTACTAGTAGACAATGCTTATGTTTATCAAGGCACACTGGCAGCAAATGAAACACAAAGTACCGTGTTACCGGAAACAGCGGTCAATGCGACCATTACGATCGGTGCAGCAAGCAATGCGACGATCAAAGCGAATGGAGAATCCGTACCAGTTAATCCAGGGGAAAACAATCAGAGTCCTAAAAATGTGAACCTGACTCTCCAATACGCAGAGTGATCGTACAAATGAGTTTATTCATCTATTTACTTGTAGGCATAAAAAAGAAGGATCGTGACAAATCTGTGTCGCGGTCCTTCTTCGTTATTTCCAAAAGATCAATTTCAATAAAAATGCTCCGTTGAATAAATTCGTTCGGAAAAGTAAATAATATCGGTGGAAACTTCGCGGATAGTCACGTAGAATAGGGAAGAAAGGAGTCGATAATGTGAATTTACCAAATAAATTAACTGTACTTAGAATTTGTATGATCCCGATTTTCATTTTGGTTGTAGGATTACCGTTAGATTGGGGACAACTTAACGTAGGGGACACCACACTGGCTGTTACGCAGCTAGTAGGCGCAGTTATTTTTGCATTAGCCAGCATCACAGACTGGTTAGACGGAAAAATTGCCCGTGCACGAGGTCTTGTCACTAACTTTGGCAAGTTTGCGGACCCACTGGCAGATAAAATGCTAGTTATGACCGCTTTTATCATGTTGGTTGACCAGGGAAAGGCCCCAGGTTGGGTAGTCGCGATTATTGTCTGCCGCGAATTAGCCGTCACAGGCTTACGTTTACTACTTGTCGAACATGGAGAAGTCATGGCTGCTGCTTGGCCGGGAAAAGTCAAGACGGCTACACAAATGGTTGCTATTATCTTGCTGTTTATCAATAATATCCCATTCAATCTGATCGGTATTCCAGTAGACCAAATCATGCTTTATGCTTGTCTGATCTTTACTATCTATTCAGGTGCGGATTACTTCATCAAAAATAGCGGCGTGTTCAAAGGATCAATGTAGGTATTGTTTTGTGGATGGTCAGATTCGTCGGTTCTTGATAAAGCGAAAATAATTTGATCATATAATGAAAAAAGAACTGGGGAGAGGCTGGTCCATGGATCAGCCTTGCCCTCTTTTTAAATAAAAAAATATATAAGTACAGCGTATACTATATAAGGGAGCGGGAAGTAATGAAAGCAGAAATAATAGCTGTCGGAACAGAACTTTTACTAGGACAAGTCGTGAATACGAATGCCACTTTCTTGTCAGAACAGCTAGCTGATCTAGGTATCGAAGTTTATTATCAGACAGTCGTAGGAGATAATCAGCAGCGTTTAGAAGAGTTGATTGCTCTAGCTGAAACAAGAAGTGAACTCATACTCTTATGTGGCGGATTAGGGCCGACAGAAGATGACCTGACAAAAGAAGCAACTGCGGCTCACCTCGGTAAGTCTCTCATACAAAATACGGAAGGATACAAAAAATTATTGGCATATTTTGAAACAATCCATCGAAAAATGACCAAAAACAATCTGCAACAGTCTCAAATCATCGAAGGCGGGGTTCCTCTACCAAATCGTACAGGGCTTGCTTTAGGGACTTTTTATCAAACAGATACACATGCATATATCCTTCTTCCCGGTCCGCCTAATGAGTTGAAACCAATGTTTGTGGAACAAGTACGTCCTTTACTAGAGGAACGTTTTCCTTCTGAAGAAAAACTGATTTCTAAAGTTTTGCGCTTTTATGGGATTGGTGAATCGCGACTGGTCACTGAACTAAAAGATCTGATTGAAACACAGATCAATCCAACGATCGCTCCTTATGCCAAACCAAATGAAGTGACATTGCGTCTAACAGTGAAAACAAAGGATGTTCAGGCAGGAAATCAAGCTCTTTTAGCATTGGAAGAAAAGATTCAAGAACGAGTAGGAGAATATTTTTATGGATATGGCGATGATAATTCGTTAGCAAAAGTCGTAGTGGAACTGCTGAAAGCAAACAAGCAGACTGTAACAGCGGCGGAAAGCTTGACAGCCGGTGCCTTCCAAGCCGCATTGGGCGATATTGCTGGTGTATCTGATGTATTTCCAGGCGGCTTCGTTACCTACTCGCTCCAAACAAAAGCTGGTTTTCTGGAGATTGATCCGGAGCTATTAGCAGAATATGGAACAGTCAGCAAAGAATGTGTGGAGCAGATGGCCATTCAAGCACGTGAGATAGCAAGAACAGATTACAGTGTAGCTTTCACCGGAGTGGCTGGACCGGACATGTTAGAAGGTCACCCTGCAGGAACAGTATGGATCGCTATTTCATCTAAAGATGGCGTGGTTTCAGAAAAATATCATTTTGCCAGAGACCGTGCGGCTATCAGATATAATGCGGTTATGCAAGGATTTGATCTTTTGAGAAAACAGCTTTTAAGAAAATGATAAATGCGAATATTTGTTCGGTTTTTTCTTGCTTTTTATTACTAAAAACGATATGATAAGGATAATGAAATGTTGCTCTGATTTGTAAATATAAGGAGGATTATCGTATTGGCAGATGATCGTAAAGCAGCCCTAGATGCTGCACTGAAAAAAATTGAAAAGAGCTATGGTAAAGGCTCTATTATGAAATTGGGCGAAAAAATCGACCAACAAATCTCTACAATTCCAAGTGGCTCTCTTGCGTTAGATGTCGCTTTAGGTGTCGGCGGTTACCCCCGTGGACGTATCATCGAAGTATATGGACCTGAAAGTTCAGGTAAAACAACAGTGGCGCTACATGCTATTGCAGAAGTACAAAAAAATGGCGGAACGGCCGCTTTCATTGACGCTGAGCATGCGTTAGATCCGCAATATGCACAAAAATTAGGTGTGAATATCGATGAACTACTTCTTTCACAGCCTGACACAGGAGAACAAGGTCTGGAGATCGCTGATGCTTTAGTATCAAGTGGGGCTGTAGATATCGTAGTAGTCGATTCAGTTGCTGCTTTAGTTCCACGAGCAGAAATCGACGGCGAAATGGGTGACTCACATGTCGGGTTACAAGCACGTTTGATGTCTCAAGCATTGCGTAAACTCTCTGGTTCGATCAACAAAACAAAAACAATCGCTATTTTCATCAACCAAATCCGTGAAAAAGTAGGCGTGATGTTTGGGAATCCAGAAATCACTCCTGGAGGACGCGCATTGAAATTCTACGCAACGATCCGTTTAGAAGTACGTCGTGCAGAACAATTGAAACAAGGAACAGATATTGTTGGTAACCGTACAAAGATCAAAGTCGTAAAAAACAAAGTAGCACCTCCTTTCAAAATCGCTGAAGTAGATGTCATGTATGGTTTAGGGATCTCACAAGAAGGAGAACTTCTAGATATGGCAGTAGAAAAAGACATCGTTGATAAAAGCGGTGCTTGGTACTCTTATAAAGAAGATCGGATTGGCCAAGGACGAGAAAATGCTAAAATCTATATGGCTAATCATCCTGAAATGATGGCAGAAGTTTCTGCTCTAGTTAGAGCAGCTTATGGCATTGGTGAAGAAGTGGCTGTCCCAGAAGATACAAAAGGCCAAGAAGAATTACCTTTAGAAGAAGAATAATAAACAACATAAATAAAAACGGCTGGTCTGAAGAGTAGATACTCTCCTTGACCTGCCGTTTTTTTATTGAATAAAGAACAAAGAAATCTTGAGTTATTTAATCATACGAGTAGCTACATAAAATAAAAAATATCTATTCGACTACAAAAAGTAATTTAGTGAAAAAGTTTCTCAACTTAAAGCTTTACCTATATGAAACTAATGTCATTTATTCTAAAAACCACCGTTTAATGAATAATCAGAAAGCCGTTTCTTTGTTTATTTAAAGTTGACACTACGGGGTACAAACATTAGAATAAAGTTGTGCATGTTTTTTGTACACATATATGCGAAGATGCATATTGACAAGTTTAGAATAATTTATCATAGAAGCTGTATAGATGATAAAAATGAAAAAGATAGTATGGAGGTGGATTTTATGGTATTCAACATTCTCCTCGCTATCATCGGTTTAATTGTCGGTCTTGGTTTAGGGTTTATGGTCGCAAAGTCACGTCACGAGAAAGAAATAGCTGGTGCACAATCATCAGCTGCTGGGATCATCGATAGTGCAAAAAAAGAAGCAGAAACTCTAAAAAAAGAAGCATTGTTAGAAGCTAAGGAAGAAAATCAGAAATACCGTTCTGAAGTTGAAAGTGAGCTGAGAGAAAGTAAGTTAGAATTAAAATCTCAAGAGAATCGTTTGATTCAACGCGAACAAACGCTGAATCGTAAAGATGACTCGTTAGAAAAACGCGAGAACTCACTTGAAAGTAAAGAAGAAGCACTTAGTTCAAAACAGCAATTAATTGAAGAGCGAGAAAAAGACGTTGAAAAAATGATTGAAGATCAACAAAAAGAACTAGAAAAAATTGCTGGTTTATCAAAAGAGGACGCACGAGATGTCATCATGAAATCGACTGAAGAAGAGCTGAATCATGAGTTAACTCTAATGGTAAAAGAATCTGAACAGCGTGCCAAAGAAGAAGCAGATCGCAAAGCGAAAAACTTATTATCATTAGCGATTCAACGCTGCGCAGCAGATCAAGTTTCAGAAACGACTGTTTCAGTCGTTACCCTTCCGAATGATGAAATGAAAGGTCGTATCATTGGACGAGAAGGTCGTAATATTCGAACGCTTGAGACACTGACTGGTATCGATTTGATCATCGATGACACACCTGAAGCAGTTGTTCTTTCCGGATTTGATCCAATCCGAAGAGAAATCGCACGAATGACCTTGGAAAAACTGATACAAGATGGACGAATCCATCCAGCACGAATCGAAGAAATGGTCGAGAAATCTCGTAAAGAAATGGATGAACGTATTCGTGAATACGGGGAAGAAGCAGCATTTGAAGTCGGTGCCCATACACTTCATCCAGATTTAATCAAGATCATCGGACGTCTGAGATTCAGAACTAGTTACGGACAAAACGTCTTGAAGCATTCGGTCGAAGTTGCAAAATTAGCTGGTATCTTAGCAGCAGAACTTGGCGAAGATATCCAATTAGCAAAACGTGCCGGATTGCTCCATGATATTGGAAAAGCACTTGACCATGAGATTGAAGGATCTCACGTTGAGATCGGTGCGGAATTAGCTGCCAAGTACAAAGAAAACCCAGTAGTCATCAACGCAATCGCTTCTCACCATGGCGATGTGGAAGCGACTTCTGTTATCTCTGTCCTTGTAGCTGCAGCAGACGCGCTTTCTGCAGCAAGACCTGGTGCGCGAAGTGAATCATTGGAAAACTACATCCGTCGTTTAAGAAGTCTGGAAAATATTTCGAACAGCTTCGCCGGTGTAGAATCAAGTTACGCAGTTCAAGCTGGACGCGAAGTTCGGGTAATGGTCAAACCAGAAGAAATCTCGGATCTGGACGCTGTTCGTTTAGTACGCGATATCCGTAAACGAATCGAAGAAGAGCTGGATTATCCTGGACATATCAAAGTAATCGTTATTCGGGAAACTCGCGCAACTGATTATGCTAAATAAGAGTAAACAAAAAAGAAGAGTCGCGGCAAAAGTCGCAGCTCTTCTTTTTTTGTAAGGCACGAAAAAACATTGCTATTATTAGTATTTATTCAACATCTCAAGATCTTTCTCGATCGTCGTATTGATTCCTTTGATGATTGCTGGGATGAATCCTGCTTCTTCTAGGGCAACTACACCGGCAACGGTCGTACCACCAGGAGAAGAAACTTGGTCTACAAGTTCCCATGGATTTTTATCACTTGAAAGGAATTTTTGACAAGAACCCATGATTGCTTTTGCAGCAATTTCAGTTGCTGTTTGTTTGGACAAACCATTTAATACACCAGTCCGTCCCATCGCATCGATCAGCATATAAATGAATGCGGGCGAGCTGCCAGCAAGGCCGATGAATGTACTGAAATCTGCTTCTGCTAAAGGATAGACGCTACCGATTGCTTCAAAAATTATCGTGGCTTGTTGAAGCTGTTCCTCCGTGGCAGCTTCATTTTTGCAAATCGCAGAAACGCCTGCTCCTACGCTGACATTGACATTCGGCATCACTCGTACGATGGAGGCCTGAGGATCTTCAAGCGCTGTTTCTAAATCTGTTAATGATTTTCCTGAAGCAATAGAAATGAATAAGACCTTCTGGCTGTATTCTTTTAGTTCTTTCAATACTTTTTCAATGATTTTTGGTTTCACGGCTAAAAGAACGATATCTGATTTTGATGCAACTTCCTGGTTGCTTTTGCACGCATGGACGCCAGTTTCAGCAGCGAATGTTTGTGCATTTTCAAAATGACCACTGGAAACGAACACTTCTTCTTTCGAGACTGTTCCTGTTTTCAATAAACCATCAATAATAGCTTGTGCCATATTCCCTGTACCGATAAATCCTACTTTCATGTTATCCTCTCCTTTAGCATTAGGATATCTTTCTTTTTCTGTGATCGCAAGCAAAGAACAGGTCTAAAGTGGAAAAATTAAAATAAATAAGATAACATTGGGGTATAACACAAAAGTATACAAGTTAGGAATGGGAAAATGTGAAAAATAAACGATACTTGATGCTGCAATGGATAAAGGAACATAGTCTGATTTTAAAATTGATTTTTTTCGGCTCCGTGTTAGTCTTTGTGGCAAATCAAGTCGCAAATATTGCTAATGGCATGAGTTGGCAAGATATTTGGCAAAGGATGGGACAACAAAGCCATATGACGATCCTGCTCATGATTCTGGCTGGACTGCTGGGTGTCACTCCGATGTTGTTGTATGATTGGGTGACGATCAGAGTCTTAGAAAAACAAGGAAAACCAAAAATGGAAAGAAAAGAGTTTCTTCTTGCTGCGTGGGTAACAAACACGATCAACAATCTCGCCGGTTTTGGTGGTTTGGTAGGAGCCAGTCTTCGGGCTAGTTTTTATGGAAAGCAGACAAATAGGAAAATGGTTTTAGTGACTGTTTCAAAAGTCGCACTATTTATGCTGACTGGTTTGTCTGTATGGTCGTTTCTTACATTTATTGATGTCTTTTTTATTCAGTCAGAAAGTATTTTTCGGAGCTATTGGATCTGGCTTTTCGGCGGTAGTTTTTTAGCGCCAGTCATTTTCTTTTTTGCTTACCTAAAGAGAAAGACCTTGTTCTCTGAGTTTTATCCAAAAGGCTTGCTTGGTCTGCTACTGGCATCCTTTGGACAATGGACGGGGGCACTTGCAGTATTTCTGACTATCGGCAAGTTGATGAGAATAGATATTTCCATGTTTTCGATCTATCCTATGTTCATGATTGCGACGCTGATAGGAATGTTGACAATGGTCCCAGGTGGAATGGGGACTTTTGATGTTTTGATGATCTTAGGAATGAGTCAATTGTCTGTTCGGCAAGACGTAGCAGTAGTTTGGTTGTTATATTATCGGTTGTTTTATTATGTCCTGCCTTTTTTGACGGGACTTCTATTGTTCATCACACATACAGGAGTCAAAATCAATCGATTTTTAGATAATATACCGCGATTATTTTTCCAAAAGGTTGCGCATATCGTGCTCGTAAGTGCTGTATATTTTGCAGGGATCATGATGGTACTCCTGTCAACGATCACTAATCTGTCTGCAATCAGTCGGCTGTTTCAGGTATTATTGCCGTTCTCGTTCAACTTTTTAGACCAGACATTGAACCTATTAGTGGGCTTTTTATTGCTCGGTCTTGCTCGAGCACTTTCAGTAAAAGTCAAAAAGGCATTTCTGCCTACGATCGCTTTACTAGCTTTTGGTATTTTAAATACGATCACACGTACATTATCTTGGCAATTGTTATTGGTATATGTCTTGATTCTATTGGCTGTGTGGTTATCTAGAAAAGAATTTTATCGAACAAAATTCGTTTATTCTTGGGGAGCTATACTCTTTGATGCTAGCTTGTTCGGTTTCTTGTTTATTGTTTACGCAATTGCAGGTTATCATAGTGGACGCTTTTTAGTTGGACGGATAACAGGTAACCATTTTATTTTGTTTCCTTCAGATGATGTGTGGTTCTCAGGGCTCATTGGTTTGGGCATCTCATTGCTAGCTTTAGTGGCGCTTTATCAATACTTAGCAGAAGATACTACGACGCTTGGCATTGAGTACGAAAAAGAACGTTTTGACCGTTTATTGGAAACATATGGAGGCACAGCTACAAGCCATCAGCTTCGCTTGCCAGGATACAGTTATTTTTATTACCAAAAAGACGACCAAGACCAAGTCGTTTTTGGCTATCAAATCAAAGGGAACAAATGCTTTGTTTTAGGAGATCCAATTGGTAATCCCAAAATGATGCGGGCAGCAACGAATCAGTTCATGAAACGAGCAGATTGTTTAGGTTATCAGCTTGCTTTTTATAAGATATCAGAAAGCTACGTAGTGATGCTTCACGAATTGGGCTTTCATTTCACGAAAGTAGGTGAAGCAGGAATTGTTGATCTAGCGACAGAAGACTTGTCTCGGCTGAGTCAGCAACTTGAATATCAACGTTTGATGAAAGAAGGATACCATTTCACTTGGTACGACCAACTACCAGAAGAATTACATCAAGCTGTAAATGAAGTTTCACAAAAATGGCTTCACGGGGCACGAGAAAAATACTTTTCTGTGGGACGATTTGATGAATCCTATGTATTGTCTAGTGGCGTCGGTATTGTCCGTAAAGATCAAAAAGTCGTAGGCTTCATCACCGCTCAACCGATGACGAAAGAACAAGCGGGGTATGATTTGCTGCGAATCTTGCCTGAAGAGCCTGAAGAATTAGCGGATTATCTATTAGCTAATTTGTTCATTGTATACGAGAAAATGGGCTATCTGGAAGCAAATCTAGGATTAGCTCCTTTAGCAAATGTTGGAGAAACAGATTTTTCTTTCTTTCAAGAAAAAGTCATGCATATCGTATATAATTATGGTAATTTTTTCTATTCCTTCCAGTCTGCTTATGAAAAGAAATTAAAATATGTCGATCATTGGGAAGGTCGCTACTTTGCATATCGGAAAGGAAGTAATTTCGGATTTGCTACCATGCAGCTGCTCAGTCTGATAGGGAAAGAAAAAGGAAATGTGCCGAGTTTGGCAGAAGAAGTGCTCACAGAATTATAAGAATCACTAGAGTTTATTTGAATTATGAAGAGAAAATTCTATGAAAGCTGTTGAAACGATGACAAAATCAACAGCTAAGCGGACATAAGCTATACTTTTATTTTTCCCTATGATAGAATACTTGCGACTTAGACTTTTCGAATGGGTGAGAGGATGGAATTGATTGAAAAAGCGCCAGCCAAGATAAATTTAGGACTGGATGTATTATATAGACGGCAAGATGGGTATCATGAGTTGGAAATGGTGATGTCGAGCGTAGACTTGGCAGATCATCTATTTTTTGAAGAAATAGCAGAAGACAAAATCATTGTAGAAACAAATAAAGCATTTTTACCGGTAGATGAGCGTAACAATGTTTATCAAGCTGCTTTATTATTAAAAAACAAATACAATATCAAAACCGGTGTCAAGATCTTTGTTAAGAAGAATATTCCAGTAGCCGCTGGATTAGGCGGAGGAAGTACAGACTGTGCAGCTGCTTTAAGAGGGATCAACCAATTATGGAATCTAGGTTGTTCATTAGAAGAGCTAGCAGAGATCGGTTTGGAAGTTGGTACAGACGTTCCTTACTGTGTATATGGAAGTACGGCTTTTGTCGGAGGTAAAGGGGAAGAAATCCAAGTATTACCTTCTATGCCGCAGTGCTGGGTTGTGTTGGTCAAACCAAGAATGAGTGTTTCCACACGTACAGTGTTTAGGGAAGTAGATACGCAAGCTATCCAACATCAAGATATCCACGGACTTGTTGAAGCCATCCGAGAGCAAGATTATCAGCAGATGATCAAAAAAATGGGAAACAGTTTAGAAGATGTCACGGGAAACCGGCATCCAGTCATCCATCAAATCAAAGAGCGTATGGTCAAGTACGGAGCAGATGCTGCATTGATGAGTGGAAGCGGACCAACCGTTTTTGCCTTGTGCCAACATTATTCAAGAGCGCAGAGAGTATATAATGGGTTAAAGGGTTTTTGTGAAGAAGTTTATTTAGTACGAACCTTGCAATAAAAATAGAAGAAGTAAAACAGATAAGAAAAGACTGAGGAGTCCTAAAATGGGATTCTTCAGTTTTTTTATTGTAATGAACAGCTTAAACATGAGTGTTAACTCATCCATTTTACGATTTAATCAGAATATCCATGTTTAAATCAGAAATTGATGGATTTCTATTGACGGCGTTTTTTTATTTTGATACATTAATTCACGTTGATAAATCGTAAAATTACGATTTGTTTATTTGAAAGGAGTATATAGATGAAAAAATATCTTTTGACAGCTACGGTAATGATAGGTGCTTTATTGTTTGCAGCATGTGGAAATACGAATAAGGAAGCAGATAAAAAAGAAGACTTGACGATCGTTACGACATTTTATCCGATATATGATTTTACAAAAGAGATCGTAAGGGACGAAGGAAACGTGAAACTTTTGATCCCTGCCGGAACGGAGCCTCATGATTTTGAACCAAGCGCAAAAGAAAGAGCAGAAATTTCCGATGCAGATGTTTTCGTGTATAATAGTTCAGACATGGAATTTTTCGTGGATTCGTTGAAGGATTCAGTGGACAGCAAACAGACCTTGATGATCGAAGCAGCTAAAGGAATTGACCGCTTAGAATCTCAAGAAGCAGACGAACACGAAGAATCAGAAGAAGGACATGATCATGCGCATGAATATGATCCCCATGTTTGGCTCGATCCGGTATTAGCTATAAAAGAAGTCAGAACGATTGCTGGAGAATTAGGCGAAAAATATCCAGATAAAAAGGAAATATTTACGAAGAATGCTGATGCTTATATCAAAAAGCTTGAAGCACTGGATCAAAAATACTCCGAAGAACTCAAAAATGCGACAAACCGCACATTCGTCACTCAGCATGCTGCTTTTGCTTATTTAGCGAATCAATACAACTTAGAACAAGTGGCGATTTCAGGTGTTTCGCCAGATCAGGAACCAACACCAAGCCGCTTAGCTGAACTAAAAGAATTTGTGAAGAAAAACAACATCAAAGTGATTTACTTTGAAGAAAATGCCTCTTCGAAGGTGGCAGAGACATTATCGAATGAAACGGGTGTGAAGTTAGAGGTGTTGAATCCTTTAGAAAGCTTGACCAATGAACAAATCAAAGCAGGCGAAAATTATATTTCTGTCATGGAAAAAAATCTGGAAGCTTTAAAAGAAAGTATCAATTAAGTCTAGAATGGAGGTTATAAGGTGCGTTACATCGAAATATCTGATTTGACCTTTTATTATGATGATGAACCAGTACTAGAAGATGTCTCCTATCATGTAGACGCGGGTGAATTTGTCATTTTGACTGGAGAAAATGGAGCAGCCAAGTCAACCTTGGTGAAAGCATCGTTAGGATTACTGAAACCTTCAAAAGGAACGATAAAGATTGCTGAGAAAAATCAAGAGGGAAAAAAATTAAGTATCGGCTATATTCCCCAACAAGTTGCATCTTTCAATGCAGGTTTTCCAAGTACGGTGATCGAATTAGTCCGATCAGGAAGATACCCAAGAGGCCGCTGGTTCAAGCGTCTCTCTGAAAAAGATCATCAACATGTACAGCGGACTCTAGAAGCTGTTGGGATGTGGGATATGCGAAACCGGCGGATAGGTGAATTGTCTGGCGGACAAAAGCAGCGGATCAGCTTAGCACGTATTTTTGCTACTGATCCTGACTTATTTGTCCTTGATGAGCCAACAACAGGAATGGATGAAGAGTCTCGAAATGAGTTTTATCGCCTTCTTCGACATAGTGCCCATGTCCATGGGAAATCAGTTCTAATGATCACTCATGATCATGAAGATATCAAACAGTATGCGGACAGACAGATCCGACTGGTGAGAAAGGAGGATTCTCAATGGCGTTGCTTTCATATGAATTCATGAGAAGAGCTTTTCTTGCGGCTATCTTCATAGCGGGGATCGCCCCGATGCTAGGTGTGTTTTTAGTGATCAGAAGACAATCGCTGATGGCTGATACACTTTCCCATGTCTCTTTAGCAGGGGTAGCGTTAGGATTCTTTTTGAACCTTAATCCTACACTTACGACCATGCTAGTCGTTGTGCTAGCAGCTGTGATATTGGAATATCTGCGAACGATCTACCGAACCTATTCGGAAATCTCCATTGCCATTTTAATGGCTGGCGGTTTAGCGCTAGCTTTAGTACTAATGAATCTGAGTGGCGGGAATTCTGCAACAAGCATCCAATCTTATCTGTTTGGTTCGATCGTGACCATTACTTGGGAGCAAGTCATCTTTTTAGGAATCTTATTCGTTGCGATCGGTATATTGTTTTTTTTATTCAAACGTCCGATGTATGTTCTGACTTTTGATGAGGATACCGCCCATGTGGATGGATTACCCGTTCATTTGATGTCAATGATGTTCAATGTGATTACTGGTGTAGCTATTGCTGTGATGATCCCGATTGCCGGTGCACTTTTGATATCCGCAATCATGGTTCTTCCTGCAGCAATCGGTATGCGGTTAGGTAAAAGTTTCAATGTTGTGATTGCTATCAGTGTTTGTGTCGGATTTCTAGGAATGCTGTCAGGATTGACTAGCTCGTTTTATCTAGATACCCCTCCAGGAGCAACAATCACATTAGTCTTTATTGCTTTGTTCCTGATTGTAAATATCATCAAACGAATATTGGTTGCCTTTAGAAGAAAAAATAACTGAATGATAAAGAAAAGAAGCCTGATAAAAACGAAAAATTTTTTATAGGCTTCTTTTTATTTTAATAAATACCGAACTATTTTCTTATTTTTTCATAAAATGCTCGAATTTTTGAAGAAAAACTTATATAATGTAAAACGATAAAATTTCTTAAAAGGAGTTGGAATAGGTGAAAGTACGTCGCAGTGAACGTCTGGTTGACATGACACAGTATTTATTGAATCACCCGCATGAATTGATTTCCTTAACAAGCTTTGCCGAACGTTATGAATCTGCTAAATCTTCCATCAGTGAAGATTTGGGAATCATCAAGAAAACATTTAAAGAACGAGGGTATGGTACCTTGGAAACAATCCCAGGTGCTGCAGGTGGTGTATTGTTCATCCCTGAAATTTCATATGAAGAGGCGAAAAAATATATTGAATCTCTAGCAGAACGTCTATCAGAACAAGATCGTCTGCTTCCAGGAGGATATGTTTATCTCTCTGATTTGTTAGGAGAACCTGAACTGCTGCGTCAAGTTGGGAGAATCATTGCTTCTAAATACCTTGGTGAAAAAATCGATGCTGTAATGACTGTAGCCACAAAAGGCGTACCTATTGCCCAAGCTGTGTCCTATTATCTGAATGCACCATTCGTTATTGTACGCCGAGACTCAAAAATAACAGAAGGATCAACAGTAAGTGTCAACTATGTGTCCGGTTCTTCTGAAAGAATTGAAAAAATGGAATTGTCTAAGAGAAGCTTGAAACGTGGTTCACGTGTTCTTGTAGTGGATGATTTCATGAAAGGCGGCGGAACAGTCAACGGAATGAAGAGCTTGATCGAAGAATTCGAATCAGAACTTGTTGGCATCACTGTATTTGCCGAATCGAAATTCAACGGACATCGCGCTATCGATGATTATACGTCACTGCTTTATGTCAAAGATGTAGATACTCAAACGAAAAACATCACGGTTGTGCCGGGAAATTATTTTTCAGAATAAGAGGTTGTGAAAAAGCCGCTTAGTTTCGAG
>NZ_KV833971.1:0-7828 GCF_001837725.1 Enterococcus sp. HMSC072F02 | reverse complement strand
TACCGAGAAACTGGCTTTTGAACACCGTTTATCTAGAGGTTGTAAGCCTACCGTTTAACTCTAAGTCACAAGAAACGATTTCAAAAAACAGCTTTTCATGTTTTATGAGTAGTGTGACTTGTGACTGAGGGGTTGGTAGGAGAGCGCCGGTTACCCAATAGATAGGCCCTTTATGGTCTATCTATTTTTTTATCCAAAGAACACCGTAATGAAAGAAAATCACTTGTTTTGTTGAAAAAATGGGTATACTGGGATAAACTGAAATCAGCAAACTATATTTAGGAGTGACGCAGTTGGACGCACGTTATGCAATTATTTTGGCGGCAGGGAAAGGTACCCGCATGAAGTCAAAATTATATAAAGTTTTACATCCCGTCTCTGGTAAACCTATGGTAGAACATATCATCAATCGGGTCAGTGAAACGAAACCAGATGAAGTGATTACCATCGTTGGACACGGAGCAGAACAAGTCAAAGCACAACTAGGAGAACGCAGTAAATATGCGTTACAGGCGGAGCAATTGGGAACAGGACATGCTGTTTTGCAAGCCGCTTCTTTCTTGGAAGGAAAAAAAGGAACGACGTTAGTTATCAGTGGCGATACACCATTATTGACTACTGAAACGCTGAACAATCTTTTTGAATATCACCAAGGAAAAAATGCAAGTGCGACGATCTTGACGGCACAAGCAGAAAACCCAACAGGATATGGTCGGATCATTCGTGACCATATTGGGATCGTAGAAAAAATCGTGGAACAAAAAGACGCAACACCAGAAGAAGCACTTGTACAAGAAATCAATACAGGAACATACTGTTTTGACAACGAAGCTTTATTCGATGCGTTAAGCAAAGTCGGAACAAACAATGCTCAAGGTGAATACTATCTGACAGATATCATCGAAATCTTAAAAGAAGAAGGCAATACAGTTGCTGCTTATCAAACAGATGATTTCGAAGAATCAATGGGAGTCAATGATCGGATCGCGTTAGCTAAAGCAAATGAGATCATGAGAAAGCGGATCAACCAGATGCATATGGTCAATGGCGTAAGCTTTGTCGATTCAGCAACGACATACATCGATGCAGGCGTAGAGATTGGTCCAGACACATTGATCGAAGCAGGTGTACAAATCCAAGGCAATACAGTCATCGGTTCTGATTGTGTCATCGGGGCACATTCAAAAATCGTAGACAGTATGATTGAGGATCACGTCGTCATTGAAAACTCAGTCATTGAAAGCAGCCATGTCAAGAAACATGCAGATGTGGGACCTTATGCACATTTACGACCAAAAGCTGAAATTGGCGAAAACGTCCATATCGGAAACTTTGTGGAAGTGAAAAATGCTCAAATCGGCAAAGGAACGAAAGTCGGTCACTTGACTTATGTTGGTGATGCTACGTTGGGAGAAGAGATCAATGTCGGATGTGGTGTTGTCTTCGTCAACTATGATGGAAAGAACAAGCATCATACGACTGTCGGCGACCACAGCTTTATTGGTTCTAGCACGAATATCATCGGACCTGTCGAGGTAGCTAAAAACAGTTCGATTGCTGCCGGGTCAACAATTACAGACAATATTCCAGAATATGCGCTGGCAATTGCGAGAGCAAGACAGGTCAATAAAGAAGGATATGCCAAAAAACTCCCTTATCTAAACTAAGACTTTTGCAAAATCACTTGATTTATTTAAAAAATATGACTACTATTTATTAGGTAGAATTCTAGAGTTGTGAAAAAGAAAGTGGAGGTCCCCATGTCAAAACATTACTTTGACCCAAGATTAAAAATTTTTGCGTTAAATTCCAATCGCCCATTAGCAGAGAAAATTGCAGCAGCAGTCGGTGTCGAGTTAGGAAAATCATCTGTTACTCAATTTAGTGATGGAGAAATTCAAGTAAACATTGAAGAAAGTATTCGTGGATCGCATGTCTATGTGATCCAATCAACGAGCAGCCCAGTCAATGATAACTTGATGGAGTTGCTGATCATGATTGATGCACTGAAACGAGCAAGTGCAAAAACAATCAACGTAGTCATGCCTTATTATGGTTATGCGCGTCAAGATCGTAAAGCACGTGCACGGGAACCAATCACAGCGAAATTAGTAGCAAACATGATTCAAAAAGCCGGTGCAACACGAATGCTGACTTTGGACCTTCATGCAGTCCAAATCCAAGGTTTCTTTGATATTCCCGTCGATCATTTGATGGGTGCGCCACTTATTGCTAATTATTTCTTGGAAAAAGGAATCAAAGGCGACGATGTTGTCGTTGTTTCACCAGACCACGGTGGCGTTACACGAGCACGTAAATTAGCGGAATTCTTGAAATCTCCGATTGCGATCATCGACAAACGCCGTCCAAAAGCAAATGTTGCAGAAGTAATGAACATCATTGGACAAGTCAAAGGCAAAACTTGTGTACTGATCGACGATATGATCGATACAGCAGGTACGATCACATTGGCTGCCAATGCTTTGAAAGAAGCTGGTGCAACAAGTGTGTATGCTTCATGTACCCATCCAGTATTATCTGGTCCTGCTTTACAAAGAATAGAAGATTCAGCTATCGAGCGACTAGTTGTCACAGACTCGATCTATCTTCCAGAAGATCGTAAAATCGATAAAATCGATGAAGTAAGTGTTGGCGGACTAATGGGAGATGCAATCAAACGTATCCATGAAAACAAACCAGTTAGTCCATTATTTGAAACAAAAAATAAATAATAAATAAACTCACAAAGGGGAGTCCAATTGGGCTGAGATTGAATCTATTTCTAAACCCTTCGTACCTGTTTCGGTTATGCGAGCGTAGGAATTGTGAAAAAACAGCTGTTTGAAATTTTTCGAAAGCTGCTCCCTCCTTTGTGACTTTTTTATTCAAAGGAGGAAGTTTTTTTATGGGAAAAAATAGAGTTTGGGTAGAAGGAACGATTGTTGCAGCGTTAGCGATGGTGCTGTCATTGATACCAATCCAGATCGGCAGCAGCTTTTCTATTTCATTAGGGCAGATTCCGTTGACGCTTTTTGCGTTAAGAAGAGGGACAAAGGCAGGGATGCTGGCAGGTTTCATTTGGGGGATCTTACACTTTCCGTTGGGACAAGTTTATTATTTAAGTGTCGTTCAAGTGTTGATTGAGTATCCGATTGCTTATACTTTTGCAGGTGCAGCAGGGCTCATGGCTTCAAATGTCCAAAAAAGCTATGCAGATGGAAATACGAAACAAATCAGAAAAAACATAGTGTTTGGTGCATTGATTGGCGCACTTTCCAGATATTTTTGGCATTTTATTGCGGGAGTTGTTTTCTGGGGAGCCTATGCACTATGGGGGATGAATCCTTGGCTCTTTTCTTTCGTAATGAATGGTGCTAGTGGGTTGAGCACAGCGATTGTGACGATGATCGTTTTATTAGGGATCCAACAAACGATTCCATCGCTTTTTGTGCCAGATAAACGACAGAATCTTTAAATAAAAAAGGAAACAAAAAGCTTGAGACAAAATCATGTCCTAGTTTCTTGTTTCCTTTTTGTTTTTCGGTAAGAAATAGATTCACTTCAATGGCAGATAAGAAAGACCGGCATCTTCTACCAATTGCCAGCGCCGATCGTTGACAGAGTAGATTAAAGTAGCGACGACTTCTTCTTCCCGATACCGAGTACCTTTCAATTTCCAAATATAGTCCTCAATCACATAAATAGGAATACGGTATTCGTCATCGATCAAACCAACTTGATCAAAAGAAAAAATGATCCCTTCCTGCATTAAATTACGCATTTCTTTCAATAATTCCACACTGATTTTTTCAACAGGTGTTTCCTTTTTAAAAAATGATTTTTTTACATTGATCTTATCTGACAGGATAGAACTTAATTTACTAGCAAAAATCCTGTAAAATTCATCTAAATAGCGATAATAAATTCGGTTCAATTGATCGTTCAGATCGAAGTACACGAAATTATTTTGTAGCTTATAAAAAAATGGTGAGTGGAGGTGTGTTTTCATATGGCCAAAATATAACAATTCTGAAATTTCTAAAGGTGTCAATTCTTTCAGCATCGTTAAATCAGTAAAGTCGATCCACTTCAATTCATCGAATCCACGCCTGTTTCGAGAAGAGGAAAAGAAACGCTGGATATTTTCTGTACCACGGATTACTTTCAGCCCTGTATGAGATTCGTATTCTCCAGCAGAAGCAGATGGATCAAGCAAGAGCAAGTTTTGAGGAAAATGCACGATACTGTTTGCAAAATCAGTAGCAGTCAGTCCTTTTGTTAAAACAGCATTACTTGTGGTATCAATATGTACATAAACTGACTCAGTCATCATGTTCCTCCTCTTATTTCCTCTTAATCTCTTTTATTTTACAACATTTGCATAAAAAAAGCTTGTTTCTTTTATTTTAAAATTCCATTACAAAATCACGTTTTCATTAAAAATACTCTCATTTTCAATTAATTTTTGTATTTTTTATTTAAAGGTGGTTTTATGAATTGTTTTCTTATGGAATATCCAAAGTCGAATACGATACTCATGAACTTTTTTCGACGTACTGGTATACTTGAAGAAAAAGGAGAAAGCGATGGAGATAAAAAAAGTTTACTTTTCACAGAAAATGTCGCTGTATTCGCGTATCAACCAAGCAAAACAACCTCTTCCGTTTTTTCAAAGCCATCAAGAAAGTAGAGAAGCATTTTGGCATTCTGCAAAAAAGCAATGTGCCTTTGAAGCAGTATCAAAAAAATATACCATCTATTTTACTATTGATAAAAGTAGAGAAGATGTTATTTTTAATAACTTGCTGATCGAAGGCGAAACTTTTGAATGGCAAAAACTTTTTCAGCATATGGAAGCTTGCGCTCGTTTTTTTATTAAAGAAAACTGTTGTTTTTTATTTCAATCTCCTCTATCAGAAGAATGGTTGCGTATTTTTCATAAAAACGGCTATCAAGGAACCATGCAACTAAATAAAAAGCTGGTCTATCACACAGCACTTGTATTAGGAGGAGGGGGAGCACACGGTGCCTATCAGATTGGTGTATGGCAGGCGCTGAAGGAACATAACATCCAATTTGAAATCATCACTGGGACCTCGGTAGGTGCGCTGAACGGCGCATTGATTTTACAAGGAGACATGGAAAAAGCTGTGGGTTTATGGAAAAAGCTATCAACCAGACAAGTGCTTGCGTTACCAGAAATGGCTGACGTAGAAGACTTGCGTGAACGTTTCTATCAAGAAAGACGCCAAATGACGAAAACGGCACTAGTTGAAGGTGGGGTTTCGTCTGCGCCATTGGAAAAGCTGGTCAAGGAAAATTTAGATTTGTCTTTGCTCAAATACAATTCCAAAATACGTTTATACACGGTGTCTACTAAATTGCCAGAACTAGCGGAAGTAGTGACTGCTATCCAACAAACAAAAACAGAAGAAATACCAGATTGGATACTTTCCTCTGCTTCATTTTATCCTGCTATGGCTTACCGAAAGATCGGAAAAAATAAATATGCAGATGGTGGATATCGTAACAAAATTCCTATTGACATCGCGATTAACGAAGGCGCAACAGAGGCGTTTGTCGTGGATGTGCAAGGACCAGGGCCAGCGAAAAGAATCCGTGTGCCAGATACGTTTATCCATTGGAAATGTCAAACATTGTGGACGCTTGGCAGCTTTCTGCTTTTTGATAGCCAAAGAAACCAATTAAATTTACAATTAGGCTATCTGGAAATGAAAAAACGATTAGGCTGTTATTACGGGAATTGGTATACATTTGATTCTGTCAAACAAGCAGGAACATGCTGGCGTGGATTTTTATCTTACTTAATAAAAGAACTTCAGTTAGAGCTATCTTTTTTCAAAACCATAAAATTTTGGCAAAAACTGCGTAATATATATAAGAACAGGGTCGAACCAGAAACATGCGGACTGGCGATGCTGGAACTTTTAGCAAAAAAACATTTTTTATTGCCAAACAAAGTCTATGAAGTAGATTGGATGTTTCAAATGATCTGCCGACAAGATAAAAAAAGTATGCCAGACGATTTATTGGCACAAGTTGGTCAATTAAGTACAGAAGAATGGCGGAGGTATCGAAAATATCAGCAGAAAATACAAAATGAACGCACGAAAGCCGTTTATTTTGAAAAACTGCTGCAAGAAAAATGTAAGGATCGTTTGCAGCGTGAACTGCTTGAACAGCCAGTTGACACATTACTGATCCTATATTTATATTATCTCAAGGAGGAACAACCATGGCACAAGAATTTTCATATGAAATCGTAGAAGAAATCGCTGTTTTATCAGAAAACAACAAAGGATGGCGTAAAGAGCTGAACTTAGTCAGCTGGAATGGTCGTCCGCCGAAATTCGATCTTCGAGATTGGGCACCCGACCATGAAAAGATGGGGAAAGGGCTGACACTGACGAACGAAGAGTTTGAACAACTGCAAAAAGCAATAGAAAATATGTAATGAGGAAGGACCCTGTCGAATGAAAAGTATGACTGGTTTTGGCAAAGCCATCCGCGAAACAAAAGCATATCAGCTGGATATCGAAATAAAAAGTGTCAATCAGCGTTTTCTAGATGTCCAAATACGAAGTCCTAAAATCCTGAACTTTATTGAAAACGATTTTCGTCAGCTTATCAAACAGCAGTTAAGCCGCGGACGGATCGAGGTATTTGTGAATCTAGCTTATATTGGCAAAAACGAAAAGCAGATCGTCATCAACTGGGAATTGATTGATTCACTTATCACCCAATTGACAGACGGGATTCAACAACGATACGGGAGTCAAAATCAAGTGTCAATTCGTCGGCTGGCGGAACGCTTCGCGCTGGATGAAAACTTCGTAACGGTAGAAGAAAAACCGGAAGAGAGCATGGAAGAATTGGCACAGTTAGCTCTAGATACATTGAAAAGTGCACTTGATTCTATTGAAGCCAGTCGAGAAAAAGAAGGACAAGCCTTAGCTTCAGTGCTGAAAAAGAACACGGAAGAATTCAAACAAGTACTAAAAAAACTCAATAGTTTTGTAGACGTCTATGAACAGGAATTTCAATTAAGGTATCAAAAAAAGCTGGAGGAATTTCTTGGAGCGAAAGTGGATGAGCAACGGTTGCTGACGGAGTTGGCTATCTTGCTGGAACGTGGAGATATCCACGAGGAACTGGACCGTTTGGCAATCCATGTCCAAAAACTAGATGAACTTATCGAGGCGCAATGTCCTGTAGGGCGAGAATTAGATTTTTTGATCCAGGAAATGAATCGGGAAATCAACACGATCGGTTCCAAATCTAATGCAATCGAAATTAAAAATCAAGTCGTCCAATCCAAGACGATCTTAGAAAAAATCAGAGAACAGGTCCAAAATATTGAATGACGAAAGAGGTAGAGACAATGAAATACTATGACGTAACGTTCCACGAATTAAGTGGAAAAACTGTTGTTAAACGGGATATCCCTTCTGAAAAAAACGGCTTTGACGTATGGAAAGATGCCTGTGCAGACTATAATGAGAACGAACTGTTTATTTTGATCAACGACGGTGCTTACGTGACGATGAATCGGAAATTTATTGTTCGAATCGACACAGAAGAGGTAGAAGATCCGACAGAAAAAGCACGTTCTCGAAAAGATGAGATCATGGGTGTAGTGAATACTTTGTCCAATATGGGCTTTTAGCAAGGATGCTGAACAAAGAAATACAATAAATAATCAGGATTGCATTTCTACGCTTAGCTTCTTTGCTCTAGGAATACATTTAAAGGTTGTGACAAAATTCGTGTCACAACCTTTTTCCTACGATTAGTCAAGTAAAAGGTG
>NZ_KV833970.1:0-1060 GCF_001837725.1 Enterococcus sp. HMSC072F02 | reverse complement strand
TACCGCAGATGCAAGCTTTTGAACACTGTTTACCAAGAGGTCGTACAGAAGCCGTTTAGTTTTGAGTATTAAGAAAAATTTTTTGAATGATAATAAATACCTTGTAAATATTGTTTTGTGATTGAGTAGAGACGATGCATCCGTCTCTTTTTTTGTATTCTTAAGCCGTCTAAAAACTGGTTTTATTTTTTTACTGTTTCTATTTCTTTCCAGTATTTATTTATAGGGGAACGTATGTTAAGATTTAGGGAGCTGTTAGTAAAGGAGTAAAGAAATGAGCAAAAAAACAACCAAGGCGATCGTGGGGATCGTCGCTGCTGTGATTGCAGGGGCACTCGGTATTTCCACCACACAAAAAGATTCAGATATCTTCCAACAAATTACAACCATTTTTGATTCCACACCGCAAGCTTCTCAAGTAGCGGATGTGCCAGAATATGATGGAAAACATCAAGAAATAGAAATCAATGGGAATCAGCCCGAGTTTACAAAAGAGGATCTTAGTCTTTCCAAAGGGACATGGGAAAGCTATTCAAATATAGACAAATTGAACAGAGTAGGACAAGCCAATGCGATGTTGGGAAAAGACTTGTTCCCTACTGAAAAGAGAGAACCTTTGTATATTGATCCGACAGGTTGGAGACAAAAGAAATTAAGTGACGGACAATGGTTATACAACCGCAGCCATTTGATTGGTTTCCAGTTGACTGGTCAAAATAATAACATTAAAAACTTAATGACAGGGACACGTTCGCTGAATGCTCCGTACATGCTTGCCCACGAAAATGATATTGCGGCATATATCAAGGAAACAAATCATCATGTACGCTATCGTGTCACTCCTCATTTCGAGGGAAATGAACTGGTAGCAAGAGGTGTGCAGTTGGAAGCAGAAAGCATTGAAGACAAAAAAATTGAATTCAATGTCTTTATCTACAATGTTCAAGATGGCTACACCATCAATTATGAGACAGGGCAAGCAACGAAAACGAAAAATTAGTAGCAGCAATTCGAATTTTTTATGAACTTTACGCCGATTGTAAAATTAAGCTAGACAACT
>NZ_KV833969.1:28407-39083 GCF_001837725.1 Enterococcus sp. HMSC072F02 | reverse complement strand
AAAATTTGTCAAAAAAACTGTTGCCATTCCACATTATAAAGGATGGAGTCTGGTGTTGGTTTACCGAAATCTTTCCCTTTTGATTTTAGGAACTCTTCATTGATTGGATATAAGATACCGTAAGTCGTTTTGGAGTTCCAGAATGGTTCAGGTTTATTCAATGTGTATTGCACCGTATAGTCATCTACTGCTTTTACCCCAACAGTAGAAAAATCATTCGTTTTACCATCTATATAATCAGATAAGCCTTTGATACTATCTGCCACGATATATAACGTTTCTGATTGTACATCTACCGCGTGTTTCAACCCAGTAACAAAGTCATTTGCTGTCACATTAGCCCCATACTCATTTCCTTCACTATCCACCCAAGGAACACCTTTGCGAAGATGATACGTATAAGTCAACCCGTCATCACTAACTTCCCATGACTTAGCCATATCGCCTTTCAGGTTCCCGTATTGGTCATTTTCCAAAAGACCTTCCACAAAGTTAGTATAGTGGTCACTATTCGTTTTACGGGATGAGAATGTGTAATCTAGCGTTTCAAGATCTGTTACATATACAGAACTATATTCTGATACAAGGTCACTTTTCTTTGAAGAGCTAGACCCTTTTGCATTACTCCCGCATGCTCCCAGCATAACGGCACTTACTAGAAGCAAAGCTAAAACTTTTTTCATATAATGTATATCCCCCTCTTATTTATACTGCTTTCACCCTTTTCAACCCCTATTAACCAGATAATTGCGCAACATATTTAATTAATAAATCACCTGAAATAATTAAAAGATAATGAAAGTTATTGAAATAATACATTTGGCGTTAAGCAATGTCAAGGTGATTCAGCAAAATAATTCGAATTATCTGAAATTTATATATATAACTATATATGCAATTATCTAACTTTTTCTTTTTATCATCAAGAAAATAAAAAGGTAAATATCATTAATACAATAAGCGTAAAACGAATGAATCCGAAGAAAAAAGTGTTGAAAGACTTATCTTTCCATAATTTTTTCATGTATAGCATATCTCACTTTTATACGAAAAATAATATATATATGCATGTAGTTTATATAATTATTAAAAATAATCTTTGAGAGGAAAAAGTGAACGAATAAAAATTACTTAAGTTATATATTTGGACGTTTTCTCATTTTAGACTCATTTAAAAGAAACCGGATTCCCAACAAAAAAAGCTTCTAATTTTCGTACGATAACTACGTTGGTCCTTAAACTTCATACTTTTTTATGATTTTTCAGCAGTTTTCGATGGTATACTTTTTAAATGGAGGAGATGTCTATGCGGTATGTATCAAAATTTTTATTAGGGATTTATTTATTCTTTCTATTATGGTTGATTTTATTCAAGCTGTCATTTAATCTTCCACAATTTCTCACTTATTCTTATAGCAATGTCAATCTCGTCCCTTTTTCTACTTTTTCTTTTGAAAATACGACGGTTTTGCGCGAGACCACTTATAACTTGATTGTCTTTTTTCCTTTTGGGGTGCTTTTGAATGTCAATTTCAAAGGGCTTTCCTTTTCTAAAAAATTAGGGATCATTTTCCTTGTAAGCTTCTTCGCAGAGTTTATTCAATTCCTATTCGGTATTGGCGTAGCGGATATCACTGATGTAATTACTAATACAACAGGAGGTCTGATTGGATTATGGTTCTATCAGCTTTTAAACAAACACCTATCGACAAATAAGTTGGATCGCCTAGTCGTTATTTTGGGGTACGTTTTATTGTTATTTCTAATCGTAGCTTTTTTATTTTTGACACGTACTATCCGTCTTCGATAAAATCGTTCATAAAAAAGGACCGTCACAGATACATTCCAGTGTGTACCTATGACAGTCCTTTTTTATTCAATTATTGATTCTCAAAAAAATCGATTTTCACCTCTACCATTTGGAGTGTACATCTTACACATTGAAGCAGTCAGGATATGTTTCCCTTTGTTTTTTTATCAAAAAATAGTAAAGTAACGGTTACGTCTATTTTCAGATTAATTCTATTAATGAAATGTCCTTTTCCTTGAAAAATAAGTATTACCATAAGCCGTTCATAATTTAAGTACGCATTTTAATCAAAAATGATTATTTTTTTAGCTTAAAAGCTTTATATCTTAACATTTTCCTATTCGACACTTAAATCGATTGAGAAATTTTCGTTCTTCTTTATACCCCATATAGGTATATCTATTTATTGTAAAAAGCTTGTTCTATAAATAATTTTTCTTCTTTTCTATCATTTTTCTCTCTTATGAAGGTATCTTTTTCCTTGATTTCTGCCAGTAGATTTTACCTGATCCTACTTTTTGAAGACATTTCAAAGGAAAAAGCAGCAGTTTTTAGAAGTAGCAGAGAAATCAAAACAAGTGTATCGTTATTTTTTAACTATAAAATAACACTAAAAATATAGTTGGTTCGTTATTTTTCACTCTTCTGAATTTACTTTTTTAACCCCATCTGAATTCTCGTTAATATTTATTCATTTCTATTGTATATCCCTTGACAAAAGAAATCTATATGCCTCCTTTAACTAATCTATTGTTTTTTTAGCTATCATAAAGTTATCCACTGTGGAAAAACTAACGATTTTTTTCGATACACTTTTTTAAAAATTTTTTCCACAAATAAAAACATGTTTACAGCAGTATGATTCTGCTGTAAACATGTTTTTATTAAATAGATAGAATATTAGCTTACATAAAGATGTTTATTTTTTTATTGCTGCGAATAATGTCAAGAATACCGTGACACCAACTACTGTCCAAGTCAAATGACCTTGATCCAAATAAATAAGCATCGTGATAAAACTAGTAATCAGTCCTACATGAAGTCTTTTTTGATCCATCTGCATCCCTCTTTGAATACTAGTATCACTCGGATATTTGATCGTTTGTTTATTTTTTCTATATTTTTCTCTTAAATTTTAAACATGGATCATTTTATCGATATTGTGATTCAATGGTACGGCTTGGGATGATCCAAGCAGCAAGAATCACGATGTTTGCGATCAGCACGGCTACTGGCGCTACTAAATAGCCTAAGACAATTCCTAAAACATTCAAGCCAATCGATAAGTATGATTTCTTGTAATCATTCAGCATCATCTTCAATGCTTTCTCGTGACCCTTATTTGCTTTGACAAGTTCTTTTGCCAAGATATAATACGCAATGTTAGCGGTCAAGGTAACAAAACCATAAGTCATTTCTGGAGCCAGACTATTGATGTACTCACTGATCCATGAAGTGGCAAATGGAAAAAGTGAAAGCGCAAAAATAAAGAAACTGTTCGCCCATAAGACCCGTCCATTTATCTTATGTACAACTTGAAATAAATGATGATGATTGTTCCAGTAAATCGCTAAGATGATGAAACTGACAATATAGATAAAAAATCGGTAACCTAATGCAGCGAGCGCCTCCCACGTATCTCCGTTAGGTTCATGAAGTTCTAAAACTAAAATAGTCATGATAATGGCGATTACAGCATCTGTAAATGCTTCAAGACGATTTTTAGGCATGATATTCTCCTCCTTTTCCGCTCTATTTTAGATGATAAACAAGGGAAAAAGCAATTGTTTGATCATTTAAGCAGATGAAGTAAAAATCAGTCTGCAGTTGGAGGTGTTTTTAGAGAATCCCTGTTATACTTTTTCTATAGTAAGGAATGAACAAGAGGAGGGTTTTGTATGCGTCAAAAAAATATGTTCTTAAATATCTTCATGGTTCTTTTAGTGTTGATTGCCGCTAGCTTTGTCATCAGTCTTTTTGTTAGTGTCGTAAGTGGCCTTTTATGGTTTGCGGTCAAAATTTTGATTCCAATCGCACTTATCATCTGGCTCGTTCGTTGGATCAAAGGCAATACACATCGAAAAAACTATTATTAATGAATCACATGATCACTCCGTTATGATATAACTTACTTAAAAATAGGGTCGCGACATAAGTTCGCGACCCTATTTGATATATCATATATGAATTTTCCCAATTATCCTAATGCTACATCCAAGATCATCATAATGATAAATCCGCTCATAACACCAAAAACTGCAAAATGACGTTTGCTAGACAATGTCTGCTGTGCTTCGGGAATCAATTCTTCCACCACGACATAAATCATCGCTCCTGCAGCAAAAGCAAGTGCATAAGGAAGCAGCAGCTCCACTTTCGTTACTAGTAGTGCGCCAATCACCCCAGCGATTGGTTCAACGATTCCAGAAGCTTGTCCGTAAACAAAGGCCTTTTTACGGCTCAGACCTTCTTGTCGCAATGGGATTGATACAGCTGCTCCTTCTGGGAAGTTTTGGATACCAATACCTAGCGCCACCGAAACAGCGGCTAGTATAGCGGCTGTCGGATTATCCGCAGTTGCTGCTGCACCGAACGCTACCCCTACGGCTAAACCTTCAGGAACATTATGCAATGTAATAGAAAAAACAAGCAAGATTGTCCGCTTTAGATGGGTAGGCAATCCTTCTGCTTCATGTTGCGGTCCAAAATGCATATGGGGCAGTGTTTTATCTGCCATATATAAAAACACCCCACCTAAACCAAATCCAATACTTACAACTAGCCAAGCAATATCTCCATTTTCTTCTGCTTTTGTAATCGCTGGATCGAGCAAGGACCAAAAACTTGCAGCAATCATGACACCAGAAGCAAATCCTAACATCAAATTTAGCACTTCTTTTTTGATTTCTTTAAAGAAAAAAACCAATCCGGCACCAAGAGCTGTCATAAAATAAGTGAAAGCTGTCCCAGCAAGTGCTTGCTGCCAAGGATCAAGCCTCAATAGCCATTCAACCATGCCATTCCCCTCTCTTGAATCTATTTATGTACTACTCTAGCATATTCCCAAAAACATGACTACATTTTTGTGAAAAGACGAATTAGTTGGGATTTTCGATAAAAAGTTCTATACTCTAGATACAAAAAATTTATGGATCATCATTGCTAAAGGAGTGAAACACCATGTCAAAAATCAATGCAGGAGTCGCAACGGTAAAAGTTCTTGAAAGCTGGGGCATCGACCATATTTATGGCATTCCCGGAGGATCTTTCAATTCGATTATGGATGCGCTATATCACGAAAAAAACGAAATCAAATATATTCAAGTCCGTCATGAAGAAGTCGGTGCACTAGCAGCAGCAGCAGATGCAAAATTAACCGGGAAAGTCGGCGCTGTCTTCGGCTCTGCAGGACCTGGTGCGACACATTTGATCAATGGTTTGTATGATGCACAGATGGACCATGTGCCTCTAGTAGCGTTCTTAGGACAAGTTGCTTCTACATCCATGAACTATAACTCTTTCCAAGAATTAAACGAAAATCCTATTTTCGCAGATGTCAGCGTATACAATCGTACAGTCATGACGCCCCAAAGTCTTCCACATGTCGTAGATGAAGCCATTAAAGCCGCCTATGAGCATAAAGGTGTGGCTATCGTGACTATTCCTGTTGATCTTGGTTTTGAAGAAATTGATGAACAACCTTTCTCTACTGCTCACACTCACAAAACAAGTGTGATATTACCAGAAGAAAAAGATTTGCTGACTGCTTTGCCTTATCTTGAAAAAGCAAAAAAACCAGTTCTTTATGTTGGTCAAGGAACGCGAAACGGATTTCCGCAAATCAAAGAATTCTCAGAACATTTTTCAGTTCCTATTGTCGCTTCCGTTCTAGCAAAAGGAATTATTCCTGATGATTATGAAAACTTTCTTGGTTTTGCTGGACGTGTCGCTACTAAACCCGGAAATGAAGCATTGGCAGAAGCCGATCTGATCTTATTTGTCGGTAGCGACTTCCCGTTTGGACGTGCATTTTTTAATCCAACTGCTGAATTTATCCAAATCGATATTGATGCGTCAAAATTCGGACGGCGCCATGAAACATCGCTGTCGATTCTCGGTGATGCAAACACAGCTTTGCAAAGACTGGTCGAATTAGGTGATGCTCGTCCTGCTGATAGCTGGTACCTAGCAAATCAGGAAAATAAAGAAAAATGGGTAAATTGGTTGAAATCTTTTGAAGATCGTGAGGAAGAACCGATTCGACCAGAGGCTGTCTATAAAGAAATCAATCGGATTGCTGAAGACGATGCGATTTTCGTCACAGATGTCGGTAACACGACTATCCATTCTATTCGCTTATTAAATATGAACGGTAAACAAAAACATACAACCTCTGGATGGTTCGCAACTATGGGTAATGGTGTGCCTGGAGGAATTGCCGCACAACTAAGCTACCCAGAAAAACAAGTATTTACCTTAAGTGGTGATGGCGGATTTGCTATGGTCATGCAAGATATCATTACACAAGTCAAATATCAGCTTCCAATTATCAATGTTGTTTTTTCTAATGATTCTTTTGGTTTCATCGAAGCAGAACAAGAAGATACGGAACAAAAGAAATTCGGTGTATTTTTAGAAGATGCAGATTTCGGTAAAGTTGGAGAAGCCCTCGGTGCAAAAAGCTTTACAGTCACAGAATACTCGCAACTTCGGTTTGCCTTTGATGCAGCCGCAAAATCAGACCGTCCTGTAGTGATCGATGTGAAAATCAATAACAAGCGTCCATTGCCAGTAGAAGATCTTCATTTAGATCCAAGAAAATATTCTGAAGAAGAAATCCAAGCATTCAAAGAAAAATATGAAGTCCATGATTTGCCAGTATTGAATGAATTATATGAAAAGAGGTTGTGACAACTGCGCTATGCTTCGAGTAATAAGAACGATGGACAGAAAATAGTTCCTCATATTTTCTAGGACGGCGATCTTATTACCGAGAAGCAGCAGGTGGAACACCGTGTATAAGAGGTTGTGAAAAAGCTGCCCTGCATCAAGTAATAAAAACAGCAAAACAAAAATAGCTCGTCATATTTTTTCGTTTGGTTGGGCTTATTACCGCAGATGCAAGCTTTTGAACACCGTGTATCAAGAGGTTGTGACAACTGCGGTATGTTTCAAGTATTAAGATAAAATTTGTGCCTATTACTTTTCACATTTTTGCATAAATTTGTCTCGACACCTAAAGATTACCTCGTGCATATTTGTCCATGATAAAAAAGCCAGCTACCAATTGCAACAGTCAAACTGTTACCGGAAGCTGGCTTTTTTATTTGTTTGATTTCACTTATCTAAACGCATAGACGATATGTGTGATGCCGAATAACATAAAATAGAACCCAACTAAAAAGCTTAATGTCAACGCAGAAGAAATTGGATTAAACAATAAGAAAATTCCTAATAAAATTCCTAAAATATTGACGATGATCGTAAACCAATAATATCCTTCACTTACTCCTCTTGCCAAGTCAGCAGTAAATAACGCTAAAACGGAATCAGCAATAAACCATACTGCAAAAACAAAAGGTAATGCTGCGACTCCTGCACCAATATTGAATAAGAAAAAGACGCCAACTAGAATATCGATGATCCCGATTATTAAGGGCATCTTTCCTTTATATCCTGTTAGCTCTTTTAATTTATTACGTACAAACAGTTCAAATATTCCTTTAATAAAGGCAAAAATCGCAAAGACTACTACAATTGCAACTAAATTTCCGACAGGGTCTTGAAATGATAACAATGAGACAAGTACAAATAAAATTCCCAAAATCAATGAGCCCCAGTCGATGGTTCTTTTTTCATCCATTTTCAATCCTTCTTTCATTTCTTTTACAGTTTTATAGTACTCCCTCTTATAAATAACGTCAAAAATTATGCTGTTGCAAACTAAAAAATCCTATAGCAGCTATTTCTACTCCTCTTTTATGTTTATTTTCTTCATTCTGTTTCACGTGAAACACAAAGAATGTTCGATTGCCTTGAATCTTTTACCTTTCCCCTATATAATTCTATAAGACTTGTCAAAAACTAATAATGATAAAAGTGAGGAAAAAAATTGATTACTGTAAATGATGTGAGTTTGCACTTTTCAGACCGCAAACTATTTGATGATGTGAATATTAAATTTACCCCCGGAAACTGCTATGGCTTGATTGGTGCAAATGGTGCAGGTAAATCAACGTTCCTTAAAGTGTTATCAGGGGATCTGCAGCCTTCCACAGGTTCCGTTACTATGGGACCAGATGAACGGATGGCCGTATTGAAACAGAACCATTACGACTATGAAGACTATACTGTACTTGAAACAGTCATCATGGGGCACAAGCGTCTGTATGAAGTGATGAAAGAAAAAGATGCGATCTACATGAAAGAAGATTTCACTGACGAAGATGGTATTCGAGCAGCTGAATTAGAAGGAGAATTTGCTGAGCTTAATGGATGGGAAGCAGAACCAGAAGCAGCTGTTTTACTGCAAGGTCTGAACATCCCTGAAGAATTGCACCATCAGCAAATGAGTGAATTGACTGGCGGACAAAAGGTAAAAGTGTTGTTAGCACAAACACTATTTGGTAAACCTGATGTTCTTTTACTAGACGAACCAACAAACGGTCTGGATATCCAATCGATCAATTGGTTGGAAGAATTTTTGATCAATTTTGAAAATACTGTGATCGTTGTCTCCCATGACCGTCACTTTTTGAACAAAGTATGTACACATATGGCGGATCTGGATTTTGGTAAAATTAAACTTTATGTAGGAAATTATGATTTTTGGTTGGAATCTAGTCAATTAGCGGCTAAACTCCAAGCGAATGCAAATGCCAAAAAAGAAGAACAAATCAAAGAGCTCCAAGAATTCATTGCTCGCTTTAGTGCGAATGCATCAAAATCAAAACAAGCAACTTCACGTAAAAAAATGCTTGAAAAAATTACTTTGGACGATATCCAGCCTTCTTCTAGACGTTACCCATTCGTTGGATTCAAACCTGAACGTGAGATCGGAAACGACTTATTGCAGGTAGAAAATGTAAGTGTAACGATTGATGGAAAGAAAATCTTAGATGATATATCTTTTAATTTAAACAAAGAAGACAAGGTTGCTTTTGTCGCAGAAAATGATATAACAACAACAACACTATTCAAAGTTATAATGGGTGAAATTACACCAGATACTGGAACAGTACGTTGGGGAGTAACAACAAGTCATTCTTATTTACCAAAGGATACAACGAAAGAATTCGACACGGATCTAACGATTTTAGACTGGTTGCGCCAATATGCAAGCAAAGAAGAAGATGACAACACCTTCTTAAGAAGTTTCTTAGGAAGAATGCTTTTTTCTGGTGAAGAAGTATTGAAACCAGTGAATGTTTTATCTGGTGGAGAGAAAGTCCGTTGTATGCTCTCAAAAATGATGCTTTCGAAAGCTAACGTACTTGTATTAGACGATCCAACGAACCATTTAGACTTAGAATCAATCACCGCATTGAATGATGGCTTGATGGCATTTACTGGCTCGATCCTGTTTGCCTCTCATGACCATCAATTTATCCAAACATTGGCAAACCGGATCATTGCTGTTTCAGATAAAGGTGTGATTGATCGGGCTGATACGACATATGATGAGTTCTTGGAAAACACAGATATTCAAAAACAATTGAATGAGTTATGGGCGTAACGGTCTATTTAGCTTAAAAAACAAAAAAACAGCGACCTCTAAGAGATAGGATGCTCATCTATCTTTTAAGAGTCGCTATTTTTGTTACATTCAAATCCTGGGCTTTTTTACAGAATGAGTTACTGCTTTTATCGACTGATTCCCATCGAAAAAATCGCGATACAGCCATAGCCTGTGTGACTGGCGATCGTTGGTCCTAAGGGATAAAGCTTCACATCTTTCATCTTTATCTGCTCTTCCAAAAGCCGTTTTGCCTTCTCCGCGCTCTCTAGATCCCCAGCGTAAGCCACATAAACGATTTGATCAAGTGGCGCAACGATTGTTTTTACCGTCTCATTGACGATTGTCTGGATCGACTTGTTCCTTCCGCGAACTTTGTCAACATTCGTCAGCCTTCCTTCTTTATCTACCGTAATAATAGGCTTTACACTCAATAGACTGCCCAGAGTAGCACTTGCTTTGGAAATCCTACCGCCTCGTTCTAGATACTTCAAATCGTCTACAGTTACCCATGAATGGACTTTCAAATAATTTTTTTCCAGCCACTCTAAGGTTTCTTCGATACTTTTCCCTTCTTTTTTCAATCTTGCAGCTTCCAATACTAAAAGCCCTTCCCCGATACTTGCAGCTTTTGTATCAAAAACATAGATCTCAGGGACTTCATATTCTTCCTTCAGTAATTCAACAGCTTGAAGCGCACTGCTGTAAGAGCCGCTTAATCCGCTGGAAAAAGCCACATATAAGACAGGAATCTGTTTTTCCGCATAAGAACGGAAAAATTCTAAATATCGGCCAACATTGATTTGTGATGTCGTAGGCATCGCACCATTTTTCAGCTGATTCATGTAGCGGTCATAATTGAATGTCTTTCCGAGATCATCTACTAACTCTTGATCATTCAATTGGAGATTCATTGATAAAAAATCAATTTTTTCTTCTGCTAATACATGGTATGGCAGATCACAACAAGAATCTGTTACAATTTGATACACATTTTTCAACCCCTTCTCGTTACATTTTACCCTTATCATCTATTATAGCAAATCTCTTGCGCTAGACACACTTTAACCGGTTTATTTTCGCAAGTTCTAATCAAAATAAGAGGTTGTGACAGAAGTGGTCAGCTTCAAG
>NZ_KV833969.1:0-28307 GCF_001837725.1 Enterococcus sp. HMSC072F02 | reverse complement strand
TCAGCTGATTGAACACCGTTTAAGGAAGAGGTCATGAACCTGCCGTTTCACTCTGAGTGACAAGGAGCAATTTCAAAAAACAGCTTCTCATGTTTGTTGAATATTGTGACTTGTGGCCGAGGAGTTGGCAGGAGAACACCGTTTATTCAAAAAAAGGGAACTGCGACAAGACTTTTGTCACAGTCCCTTATTCTGAATAAACAGTGTTCAAGAGACAGCCTATCGGCAATAAGGCTAAACGTCTCTTTCACTACCTCTTCAAGTGATTATTATCGTATAGATAAACACTTCGACTCGCTCTGGTAAGAACGTCCTGATTCAGTCGTCGTTTTTATCCTTAGATTTGCGCCCAGACGCTTTCTAAGATGTTTGTTTGTGTTCTATCAGGTCCGACAGAAAATGTTGAGATACGTACACCAACAAGCTCTGAGATACGACGTACATAATTACGTGCGTTTTCTGGCAGTTCTGCAAGTGTTTTGCATCCTGTAATGTCTTCTGACCAGCCTGGCAACTCTTCATAGATTGGTTTGCAGCGGTTCAACTCTTTCAAGCTTGCTGGATAGTGGTAGATTAGTTCGCCATCTAATTCATAAGCCGTGCAAATTTTTACGGTTTCCAATCCACTTAATACATCGATTGAGTTTAAAGATAGGTTGGTAATACCTGACACCCGTTTAGAATGGCGCATAACTACAGAATCAAACCAGCCGACACGACGAGGACGTCCTGTTGTCGTACCGTATTCTCGTCCTACTTCGCGGATTTGTTCACCTGTTTCATCAAATAGTTCAGTTGGAAATGGACCATCACCGACACGTGACGTATAGGCTTTGCAGACGCCGACGACTTTATTGATTTTTGAAGGTCCTACACCGCTTCCGATTGTAACACCACCGGCTACTGGATTAGAAGAAGTAACAAAAGGATAGGTTCCTTGGTCGATATCCAACATGACTCCTTGCGCCCCTTCAAACAACACGCGTTTACCTGCATCTAAGGCATCATTCAAGATAACCGAAGTATCTGTGACGTATTGTTTGATTTGTTGTCCATATTCATAATATTCTTCAAAAATATCGTCAAAATCAAGTGGTTCTGAATCAAACATTTTTACAAATTGACGGTTTTTATCATCTAGATTCAAACGAAGACGTTCTTCAAAAATTTCTTTATCCAATAAGTCTGCGATGCGGATACCTACACGAGCGGCTTTATCCATATAAGCTGGTCCGATTCCTTTGATCGTTGTACCGATTTTGTTTTCACCTTTCGCATCTTCTTGTAATTGGTCCAATTTGATATGATAAGGCAAGATTACGTGTGCACGGTCAGAAATACGCAGATTACTTGTTTCTACACCTTTTTCATGTAAATAAGCTAATTCTTTGACCAATGATTTAGGATTGACTACGACGCCGTTTCCAATCACACTGATCTTGTCTTTATAAAAAATCCCAGAAGGAATCAAATGCAGTTTATAAGTCACACCATTGAATTTGATTGTATGCCCTGCATTGTCGCCACCTTGGTACCGTGCAATCACTTCAGCATTTTCACTGAGAAAGTCTGTGATTTTTCCTTTCCCTTCATCGCCCCATTGCGTACCTACTACTACTACAGATGACATGTGAACACCTCGTTCTATATTATTTAATCCTGAACCATTGTATCAATAATAGATACATAATTCAAATAAAATCGAATGATTTTTATTTTTATTTTATAAAAACGCTTAAAAAACGAACTTTTATCCTTTTAGAATGATTATTAAAAAAAGAGGTTGTGACAGAAGTGGTCAGCTTCAAGAAATAAGAAGGAATTTACGAAAATTGCTTCTCAAATTTTTGTGAAATTTCGGCTTATTTTTCGAAGAAGCTACTTCTGGAACACCGTGAATAAGAGGTTGTGAAAAAGCTGCCCTGCATCAAGTAATAAGAACAGCCAAACAAAAATAGCTCCTCCTATTTTTCGTTTGGTTGGGCTTATTACCGCAGATGCAAGCTTTTGAATACCGTTTAAGGAAGAGGTTGTGAGCCTGCCGTTTCACTCCGAGTCACAAGGAGCAATTTCAAAAAACAGCTTCTCATGTTTATTGAATATTGTGACTTGTGACCGAGGAGTTGGCAGGAGAACACCGTTTATTCGGAAAAAGGGATTGTGACAAGACTTTTGTCACAATCCCTTTGGAGATCTGTTTTAATTAAGTGCTCTAGTCACTCTTGCAGTTACTCGTCGCATCTTATACGAGTGCCCTTGGTCATTGCGCAAGGCTGAACGCTGCTTTCACAACCTATTCTTTAAAATTCTTCTCTTGGCGAAAGCGACGAAAATTTATTGTATTCTTTGATAAACAGCAGTTCAACTGTTCCTCGCGCACCGCTTCGGTTCTTCTCGATGATGACTTCGATGACGTTGTCATTTTTTGGCTCATTTCCATCATCGTCATCTCCGCCTTCTCTTTCATAATAATCATCCCGATACAAGAAGGCTACGATGTCCGCATCTTGTTCGATTGATCCGGATTCACGAATATCACTTAGTACTGGACGTTTGTCTTGTCGCTGTTCTACTCCACGAGACAACTGCGAAAGAGCAATGACAGGTACTTTCAGTTCTTTTGCCAGTTTTTTCAGTTGGCGGGAGATATCTGATACTTCTTGTTGACGGTTTTCTTTACCGTTCCCTTCAATCAACTGCAAATAATCGATCAATATCAAGCCTAGGTTGCCTTTTTCTTGCGCTAGTTTCCGACATTTCGCGCGGATTTCAGAGATCTTGATCCCTGGTGTATCATCGATAAAAATATTTGCTCGAGAAAGACTTCCCATCGCAACGATCAGATTCGACCATTCTTCTTCCGAAAGCTGACCTGTACGCAAATGGCTAGCTTCAATCGAACCTTCTGCACAAAGCATCCGATTTACAAGAGATTCCGCCCCCATTTCCAGACTGAATATCGCAACAGAACGATCTGTTTTGGTTCCTACATTTTGAGCAATATTCAATGCGAACGCTGTTTTACCTACCGCTGGACGGGCAGCCAGAATGATTAGTTCTTCGGGCTGGAAACCTGCTGTCATTTTGTCCAGACCTTGATAGCCAGTTGGTAGGCCTGTGATTTCTTCATTGTTTTGAGCTAGTCGATCGATATTTTCAATCGTTGAGTTCAGTACTTCAGCAATGGATAAAAAGCCGCTTCGATTTCTTTTTTCCGAAACCTCCAAGATACTGCGTTCTGCATCATCTAAGATCGTCTGAACTTCTTCTCCTTGCTCGAATCCTTTTGTAACGATCCCTGTTGCTGTCTGAATCAATGTACGCAATAATGATTTTTCTTCAACGATTTTCGCATAGTAGACGATATTTGCTGCTGTCGGAACTGCTAAAGCCAAATCTGATAGGTAACTTAAACCACCGGCATCTTCTAACAAATTTGCTTGTTCTAGCCGGTCTTTAACAGTAACAACGTCAATCGCTTCATTACGATCGTTCAACTCGATCATTGTCTCAAAAATAATTTGATGGCCGCGACGATAAAAGTCTTTTGGCTCTATGTACTCCATGGCATCAATGATCGTTTCTGCATCAAGAAAAACAGAGCCTAGAACCGCTTGTTCAGCTTCAATATTTTGCGGTGGGATTCGATCCTGCCACACTTCATTCATACGTATCGCTCCTTGTCTTCAATTGCTTCATTTTACAAGAAAATGATGGAAAAGTCATCATTCGCATCGAAAGTATCATAAAAAAATAGCTCTCTTTTATTATACTCGTTTTCTTCATGCTATTTTACTGTTCTCAAAAAAGAAACCGAAATCAATCTGAAATCGATATGCAGCTTGTGCTTTTGTTGCTGCAGCTGCTTTTCTCAGATAAATTTCGGTTTGTCTTTTCTCCTTCTGGTTCTTCTTACCAGCTGAACATCACTATCAAGACTTGTTATTCTTGTACGACATGAACTTTGATCGTAGCCGTCACCTCATGATGCAACTTCACAGGTACGTTTGTGTAGCCTAGCGAACGGATTGGGTTTTCTAGTTCGATTTTTCGTTTATCTAATTTGATTTTGTATTGTTTGTTTAGCCCTTCAGCAATTTGTTTTGAAGGAATCGATCCAAACAAACGGCTGTCTTCCCCTGCTTTTGCTTTTAACTCGACTACCGTATCTTCTTTTTCCAAGAAGTCTTTTAATTTTTTAGCTTCTTCCAAGATTTCAGCTTCGTGTTTTTCTTGGGCTTTCTTCTGTCCAGCTAACTGACTGATACTACTTTTCGTTGCTTCTTTTGCCAAGTTATTTTTGATTAGATAATTTTGTGCATAACCTGCTGGAACTTCTTTGATGTCCCCTTTTTTACCTTTTCCTTTTACGTCTTGTAAAAAAATTACTTTCATTTGGATTACTCCTTATCATATATTTGATTCATATTTTCTTTGATTGCAGCAAAAAGCTTCTGTTTTGTTTCTTCAACTGTCGTATTCTCCAGTTGAGTAGCTGCATTTGTGAAGTGTCCTCCACCACCTAAGGATTCCATGATGATTTGGACATTGATCGTACCGGTACTTCGGGCACTGATCCCAATCAATCCGTCTGTCCGCTTCGTAATGACGAAAGCTGCGTTGATATTGATCATCGAAAGCAGTGTATCTGCTGTTTTTGCCGCTATGACACTATTATACTCTTTTTCATCTGTTCCTGCCGCCACAACAATATCAGAAGTCACATACTCGCTTCCAGCAATCAAATGACTGATTTCCAAGTATGTCGCTAAGTCCGAGCTCAATAAATATTGTACTAAGGATGCGTCTGCTCCACAAGACCTTAAATAGCTGGCAACATCAAAAGTTCGTGCAGTTGTACGAACATTGAAACTATTCGTATCTACAACCATCCCTGCAAGTAATAGTGTGGCCTCAAAACGATCTAAGCGATTCGTTTTGCTGCTTTGGTATTGGATCAGTTCAGAAACTAGCTCTGAAGCGGAAGAGGCTGAAGATTCGATATAAGTCAGCAAAGGCTTGCTTGGAAACTCTTCCCCTCGGCGGTGATGATCAATGATCACGATCTTATCAAATTGCTCATATAGGCTCTGAGAGATCGATAGAGAAGGTTTATGATAATCCACCATCACGAGGAGGTCTTCATCTTTTTTCAGCTCTATGGCGCGTTCTGGAGAGATCAATTGCATTTCTAATTCTGGATGTTTATGGATTTCTTCGAGACAACGTTCTACATCTGGAATGATCTCGTTCTCGTTGATAACGATATAAGCCTTTTTCTGGTTGAAGCGTGCAAGACAACTGACACCAAAAGCAGAGCCTAAAGCATCCATATCCGGAAATTTGTGTCCCATGATGAACACATCGCCTGTTTCATCAAAAATCCGGCGCAAAGCAGTACTCATCGCTCGAGAACGGACACGCGTGCGTTTGACATTCTTAGCTGATTTACCGCCATAATAAACAGGTTTCGCTCCTTCTTTTACCTCTTTCACGACAACTTGGTCGCCTCCGCGGACTAGAGCAACATCTAAATTGTTCTGAGCTTCTCCACCGATTTCATCGAGGGATCTTGCGCCATAAGCAATCCCCATACTCAAGGTGATAGGCGAGCTCTGTTTTTCAGCTTCTGCTCGAAAGCGATCCAACAAATCAAATTTTTTATCCATCATCTTTTTCAGATCGATCATCTGCGCGACGAAGAAAAACCGTTCTGCGTTGATTCTTTTGAAAAAGACATGGTATTCATTCATCCAGTCAGAAACAAGTGTAGTGATGAAAGAGTTCAAATAAGAAATCTCTTTGTCATCCAATTTATCAATAGCATCTGCATAGTTATCAATAGATAAAATACCGATCACTGGCTGACTGTTCGCCTGATGAAGTTTCAATAACTGGTTTTGGGTGATATCATTAAAATAAACGACACCCTTTACTGTATCCATATCAAACTGAAATGTTTTATCTGCTAGATAGACTTGGTTTTTCTTTTTTTCTTTTGCAGTAAAAAAAGTATCTAACAATTCTTCCTCTGTTAATCCACTTTGATCTTTGACTTTCAATGCTAAAGGATTGAGCCATTCGATTTTTTGGCTTGATGGCTGATAAGCAATCACTCCTACAGGCATGACTTCTGAGACATAAGCCAGATTTGTTTCGGCTACGGTCGAAGCCTGCTGGATTTTTTCACGTTTATTTAAAGTAAGCCAGCGTTTCATTTTCAACCAATAGCGAACGCCCCATAAATTCATCAAAAGAATGACCGAAGCGCTAACAAAACGAAATGGTAAAATTAAGACTACCAATACTTCGATTAGTATAAACAGGATAAGGAAGAGAGGTTTTGGGGATAAATGATTGTTTTTATTTTCCATAATTTTCCTCCCATATATGACTAACTTGATTTTACCATAACTTTCGTCATTCAAGCGACTAAACGAATATCGGTTATTTTTACAGAAAAAAAAGAATTGAATAGCTGATCAAAAGGATCAGTCATTCAATTCCTCGGATTTATTAGTCTTCGCTAACGAAAGGTAGCAAGCCCATGATACGTGCGCGTTTGATTGCAACAGTAATTTTACGTTGGTTTTTAGCGCCTGTACCAGTTACACGACGTGGCAAGATTTTACCGCGTTCTGAAATAAATCTTTTTAGTAATTCGATATCTTTATAATCGATATATTCAATATGGTTAGCAGCAATGTAGTCTACTTTACGACGTTTACGTCCGCCTCTTCTTTGTTGTGCCATTCTATTTCCCTCCTATCAAATTCGTTTAGAATGGTAAATCATCATCTGAAATGTCGATCGTTGAACTTGAGCCGAATGGGTCAGAAGTATCACGGTCGAAATCAGGCATACCGTTGGATGATTGAGATGTTTGATTAGAGTTATTGTTTCCGCCAAATCCGCCAGCTGATTGACCAGAACTTTGGAATCCGCCGCTTTGTTGGCGATTTTCAGATGCAGAACGACTTTCCAGCAATTGGAAGTTGTCAGCTACTACTTCTGTTACGTATACACGTTGTCCTTGCTGATTATCATAAGAACGAGTTTGGATACGTCCAGTAACACCTAAAAGTGTTCCTTTACGAGCATAGTTTGCTAAAGTTTCTGCTGATTTGCGCCAAATCACACAGTTGATAAAATCAGCCTCGCGATTGCCGCTTTGGTTTGTAAAATTACGATTCACAGCCAAAGTAAATGTTGCGACTGCCGTACCACTTGCTGTGTAACGCAAATCTGGATCTTTCGTCAGACGTCCAACTAATACAACATTATTAATCAAAATAGTCATCTCCTCTCATCGTTTTTCTATTGTTTCACATGAAACAACAATTAAGCTTCTTCTTTAACAATCATGTGACGAATGATATCGTCGTTGATTTTAGCAAGACGGTCAAATTCACTGACAGCATTTGCTGATGATGGAGAAGATACTTTAACGATGTGATAGATACCTTCACGGTAACCGTTCATTTCATAAGCGAAACGGCGTTTTTCCCAATCTTTTGATTCGATAACTTCTGCTCCGTTATCTTTCAAGATTGCATCGAAACGTTCGATTAAAGCAGTTTTTGCTTCTTCATCAATGTTTGGACGAATAATGTACATGATTTCATATTTCGTGTTTTCCATTGATATTCACCTCCCTGTGGACTTTCGGCTCTTAGGTTCCTAAGAGCAAGGAGAGTTATCTAATTAATTAGACTACTCACAAGCTTTGATTATACACTCTATTTTGGTCAAAAGCAATACAGAATAAACAGTTTCAAATATTTTAAGAGAAATTCAATTAATCAAAAAAGCTAGCAGGAATAACCAGATTTTTTAATCGGTCATTCTTGCTAGCTTACACACTTAGTCTTGATGGTTATTCTTCTGTTGCTTGCTCTTCAACTGTTTGTTCTACCGCTTCTGGCTCGACTGCTGCCATTGTGACGACTTTCGTATCAGCTTCCATCTTCATCAAACGTACACCCAATGTTGAACGTCCAGTTTGAGAAACAGTCGATACGTTGAAACGGATAATCACACCTTTATCTGTAATTAGCATGATGTCTTCATTTCCAGAAACAGTGGTCAATCCGGCTAGTGGACCATTTTTTTCAGTGATATTCGCCGTTTTGATCCCTTTACCTCCGCGGCCTTTCACTGGATATTCCGATACTTTGGTCCGTTTTCCGTAACCTTTTTCTGTAATCACCAGTACTTCTTGGTCTTCCTTCATCAAGGCTGCCCCAACGACGTAATCTTCCTCACGCAGACGTATCCCTCTGACGCCGGAAGCTGTACGTCCCATATCGCGGACTGCTTCTTCTTTGAAGGTCACAGAGTAGCCGTTATGTGTGCCAATGATGATATTTGACTGTCCGTCTGTCAATAGAACATTGACTAATTCGTCATCTTCTTTCAAACCAATTGCAATCAGGCCATTGCTTCGAATGTTAGCGAAAGCAGTGACAGACGTACGTTTAACTGTACCTTGACGCGTCGTAAAGAAAAGATAGTGGCCTTCTTCTGCTTCTCCCGTCACCGCAATAATTGCTTGGATGCTTTCACTCGAGTCGATACCCAGCAAATTGATGATTGGGATTCCTTTGGCTGTACGCCCGTATTCTGGAATTTCGTATCCTTTTGCCCGATACACTTTTCCGTTATTCGTAAAGAATAACAATGTATCATGGGTAGAACAAGAAACTAGATTCTTGACGAAGTCGTCATTGTGGATACCCATTCCTTGGACACCACGCCCGCCTCTTCGTTGAGCTCTGAATTCATTATTTGCCAAACGTTTGATATAACCATTGTTTGTCAATGTAATAACGATTTCTTCTTCTTCAATCAAATCTTCATCTTCTAGACTTAAGACCTCACCGACTAGTAATTCTGTGCGTCGTTTATCACCAAATCGTTGATTCAAGTCTGCTAATTCATTCTTGATGATTTCTGTGACACGTTCGGGTCTTGCCAGAATGTCAGTCAAATCTTCAATCAGTTTCAATAGTTCTTGATATTCATTTTCGATTTTTTCCCGTTCCAAACCGGTCAATCGACGCAAACGCATATCTAAGATAGCTTGTGATTGGCGATCGGATAAATCGAACCGTTCGATCATTGTTGCTTTTGCTTCGTCATCTGATTTAGACCCGCGGATAATCGCAATGATTTCATCGATATGATCCAAAGCAATACGCAAACCTTCTAAGATGTGTGCTCTTGCTTCTGCTTTTTCTTTTTCAAAGACCGTCCGTCGTGTGATGACTTCGCGTTGATGTTCGATATAATTTTCAAGGATTTGTTTCAAACTTAAAACTTTCGGCACGCCTTTTTCGATTGCCAACATATTGAATCCGAATGAATTCTGCAAGGATGTCAATTTGTATAAGTTATTCAAAATAACTGATGCGCTGGCGTCACGACGAACGTCAATGACAATTCGCATGCCTTCACGGGAAGATTCATCCCGCAAATCCGTAATTCCTTCGATACGCTTGTCTCTGTGCAACTCAGAAATCCGTTCAATCAATTTTGCTTTATTGACCATATAAGGTAATTCCGTCACGAGGATCCGTTCTTTGCCATTTGGCATCTCAGTGATCTCAACTTTTGCACGTACGGTAATAGAACCTTTACCTGTTTCATACGCTCTTCGGATTCCTGATTTTCCCATGACCAAACCACCTGTTGGAAAATCTGGTCCAGGTAATACTTCCATCAATTCATTGGTCGTCACATCAGGATTATCCATCAGCAAATCGATAGCCGCTACTACCTCAGACAAATTATGAGGTGGGATATTCGTTGCCATACCCACGGCGATCCCCGTCGTTCCGTTCACCAAAAGATTAGGGAAGCGAGCAGGTAATACAACGGGTTCTTTTTCTGTGTCATCATAGTTGCTTTGGAAATCCACAGTATTCTTATTGATATCACGCAGCATTTCTGTAGCGATTTTGCTCATCCGTGCTTCGGTATAACGCATAGCAGCGGCACCGTCACCGTCAACAGAACCAAAGTTTCCATGACCATCCACTAGCATATAACGGTAGCTAAATGGCTGCGCCATCCGTACCATTGACTCATAGATTGCACTATCCCCATGAGGATGGTATTTACCCATGACATCTCCGACGATTCTGGCAGATTTTTTATGGGCTTTATCCGGTGTCACACCTAATTCGTTCATGCCGTATAAAATACGGCGATGAACGGGTTTCAGACCATCTCTGACATCAGGCAGTGCACGTGCGACAATAACACTCATCGCATAATCGATGAAGGAGTCTTTCATTTCGCTGGTTAGATTGACATCATGGATGTTTTCTCTGATTTCTTCACTCATTCTTTTTCCTCCTTCATGATTAAATATCTAAGTTCTTCACGTAATGTGCATTTTCCTCGATGAATGCACGACGAGGTTCTACTCGATCCCCCATCAACATTTCAAATATCTGGTCTGCCGCGATAGCATCATCCACGCTGACGCGGGCCATCATTCGATTACTTGGGTCCATAGTTGTTTCCCATAGTTGATGATCATCCATTTCTCCAAGTCCTTTATACCGCTGAACACTTGGTTTTGGTGAGGCAGGAAGTGAAGCAACGACTTGTTTCAACTCTTCTTCTGCATTCTTTCCTGGTTGTACATACGTGATATTCTTCCCTTGTTTTACCCCGTATAAAGGTGGCTGAGCAATATAGACATAACCAGCTTCAACAATTGGACGCATGTAACGGTAAAAAAGAGTCAGCAACAATGTACGGATATGTGCACCGTCGACATCGGCATCAGTCATGATCACTAATTTATGATAACGAGCTTTCGATACATCGAAATCTTCTCCAAACCCTGTACCCATAGCAGTAAATAAAGACCGGATCTCTTCATTTGCCAAGATCTTGTCCATGCTTGCTTTTTCAACATTCAAGATTTTCCCACGAATAGGCAAGATGGCTTGAAATTCTCGATTACGACCTTGCTTAGCTGATCCGCCGGCCGAATCTCCTTCGACGATGAACAATTCGCATTTTTCAGGATCGTTGCTAGAGCAGTCTGCTAATTTTCCTGGCAGATTACTGATCTCTAAAGCACCTTTACGTCTCGTTACTTCACGCGCACGTTTCGCTGCTAGACGAGCTCTGGAAGCTAATAATCCTTTTTCAACGATTTGACGGCCCACACTTGGATTTTCTAGCAAGAATTTCATGAAATGCTCGCTAAATAACCGATCAGTGACTGTCCGTACTTCGGAATTGCCCAATTTTGTTTTTGTTTGTCCTTCGAATTGAGGGTCAGGATGCTTGATAGAAATAACAGCTGTCAATCCTTCTCGCACGTCTTCACCAGTCAAGTTGTCATCATTTTCTTTCATCAGCTTTTGTTTTCGGGCATAATCATTGATCACCCGAGTTAATGCAGTCTTGAATCCTGATTCATGTGTTCCGCCTTCATACGTATGGATATTGTTGGCAAAACTCATGATATTGGAATGGTAGCCGTCTGTATATTGCATAGAGACTTCAACTGCGATATCTTGCTGCTCACCTTCCAAATATACAGGTTCTGGGAAAATCACGGTTTTGTTTGCATTCAAGTATTCGACATAACTTTTGATCCCGCCATCGTAATGGTATTCATTGATGACTGGTTCTTCTTCTCTTTTGTCCTCAATCGAAATACGCATCCCGCGGTTCAAGAAAGCTAGTTCACGGATTCGGGTAGCCAATTTTGAAAAATCAAACTCAGTTGTCTCTGTAAAAATTTCAGGATCTGGCGTAAAGTGAACCGTTGTTCCATGGCGATCCGTTTGTTCAATGATCTTTAAGTCGTCCACTACAGCTCCACGACGATACTCTTGATAGTACACATTTCCTTCTTTGTATACTTTGACATCAAGTTGCGTAGAAAGTGCGTTTACGACGGAAGATCCCACTCCATGAAGACCACCGGAAACTTTGTACCCGCCACCGCCGAATTTTCCTCCAGCATGTAAAACAGTAAAGACCGTTTCAACTGCAGGACGTCCGGTTTTTGCTTGGATATCCACTGGTATCCCCCGTCCATCGTCAATAACAGTGATACTGTTGTCTTTTTCTATAATCACATGGATTTTTGTTGCAAAACCTGCTAATACTTCATCGATCGAATTATCGACGATTTCCCAAACAAGGTGATGCAGACCTTCAGAACTAGTCGAACCGATATACATACCAGGTCGTTTACGAACGGCTTCAAGTCCTTCAAGTACTTGAATCTGACTGGCATCATATTCTTTAGCGCGTTCTACTAAACTTCTTTCTTCTGTCATTCAGTTTCTTCTCCTTTTAGTTTCCCTTGTCGAACATAAAAAATCTCAGGTTCAACAGTCATTTTATTTTTTACATGGTCAAGTGTCGTCGTTGTTAAGAACGTTTGAACTTTTCCTTCGATTGTTTCCAGCAGATGGAGCTGACGATTATCATCCAGCTCGCTCATCACATCATCTAATAATAGGATCGGGTATTCCCCTGTCTCTTCTTTGATCAAATCGATTTCTGCTAATTTGACACTTAGAGCAGTCGTTCTTTGCTGTCCTTGCGATCCATAAGTCTGCACGTTTTTCTGATTAATAAAAAAGGAAAGATCGTCACGATGAGGACCAACTGTCGTCGTTCCCCGAAAAAGGTCTTTCTTTTTATTTTGATTCAAAAGTGCGAGAAATTGTTCTTGGATTTGTTCTTGCGTATGTGTTTCTAAAGAATCGACTGCGGTGAGATACTCGATTTCCAGCTGCTCTTTGTGATGTGTGATTTGCTGATGTAAAGAATTAGCCCAAAACTCCAATCGCTTGATAAACTGTGCTCTTGCTTTCAATACTTTGCTGCCAAACGCTGCTAGTTGTTCGGACAAAATATCCAAATAAAGCAAATCAGTTTGTTTTTTTTCATTCAGTTGCTTCAAGTACTGGTTTCTTTGCTTCAAAATCGCTTGGTATTGGACAAGATCATAAAGATAGATTGGATTGATCTGACCTAATTCCATATCTAAAAATTTCCGCCTGATCTGCGGGCTGCCTTTTACTAACGAAAGATCCTCTGGTGCAAATAAAATGACATTCATTTGTCCCACGTAAGTACTTAACTTTTTTTGTTCGATATGGTTGATCTTGGTTTTTCGGCCTTTTTTAGATAATAAGATTTCTAATGGGAGAGTGGATGAACCTTTTGTGATCTCTCCTTGGATCATTGCCTGATCGTCATTCCAACCAATCAATTCCTGCTCACTACTTGTCCGATGGCTTCGCGTCATAGCCAATACATAGATACTTTCCAAAAGATTCGTTTTTCCCTGCGCATTTTCACCTAAAAAAATGACCAGATTCTTGGAAAATTCGATGTTCAGCTCTTCGTAATTTCGATAATTTTTTAAATACAGCTTATTCAGCCTCATTATCGTCGTTTCCTTTTTTTACCATAAAAAAAGTTCCTACTTCTGGAACTTCAACCATCATACCGGGATAAAGCTTGCGTCCACGACGATTTTCCGGCTCGCCATCGACTAACACAGTGTTTTCTGCCAAATACCATTTTGCTTGTCCGCCACTACCGATAACGGTGGCTTCTTTCAGCATTTGACCCAACGTCATGAATTCCGTATTTAGAATGACTTGTTGTTTCAATGTCCATCCCTCATTTTCATTATTAAAAGTATACTCTATTATACCTTTTTTTCCGCAATAAAACAAATTTATCCATATATTTTTCCATATAAGACGATTTAATCTAAAAAAGGTGATTTAAACAAAAATAAACAGAAAGCCTTAAAAGAGATTTTAGGGCCTTCTGTTTAAATTTTATTTTTTCTAATTCTTTTCAATTAAATTTTCAATATCTTTGAAAATCTTTGTTAATTTGTACGTACAGGAGTGATCAATTGGATAAATTGAACGCCATCTTCCGTTGGTTCCAACGTGAATGGTCGAATAGCGGAAATAAATTTTACCTTGATACTCATATCTCCAAATGCACGCAACGCTGCTTTCATATAATCCGGGTTGAAAGAAATCTCCAATGGATCGCCACTGCTTGCTGTATAGCTCAAGCTTTCTTCTACTTTCCCGATTTCTGGAGAATTTCCGTATAAAACAACCGCATCTGGACGGATGGATAAACGAACGATATTGTTGCGGCCTTCATGAGAAAGTAAAGAAGCACGTTCGATTGCCGCTAGAAAACTAGGAACAGAAAATTCGACCTCTGTATTAAAGCTTGATGGGATCAAACGATTGGTATCAGGATAGTTTCCTTCTAACAAGCGGGAATAGAAATACATTGTTTCCGTTTTGAACAAGACTTGGTTTTCCATAATGCTGATTTCGACGATTTCTTCTTCATTTGTCAGTGAGCGAGACAATTCGATCAAACTTTTCCCAGGAATAACAATATCAAAATGATCAGCCGTTTGTTCTACTGGGATCACGCGTTGACTTAGACGGTGAGAGTCAGTAGCTACAGCTAATAAAGAATGATCAGATAAAATAAAATGCACACCCGTCAAGATCGGACGACTCTCATGCTGCGACACAGCAAAAACTGTTTCGTTGATTAGTTTAGTCAATACGTGTACTGGTAATTTCATCTGGTTGTGGCTTTCTACAACAGGAAGATGAGGATAATTATCTGCATCTAATCCATTCACGATAAAATTCGCTTTTCCAGAAGTGATCGCTACTTGTTTATTTTCTAATACTTCTAAAGTAAATGTTTCTTCAGGAAGTCTTCGAATGATTTCGCTAAAGAAACGAGCTTGTAAAACAATTGATCCGGTAGATTCGATTTGCATATTTGCTTTTTCGTTTTCAACAGACAAAAAAGTTTCAATTGATATATCAGCGTTGCTCCCCGTCAAAGTCAAACCTTCTTGTGTCAGTGTGATTTTTACACCTGTCAAAATAGGGATAGTGGTTTTGCTTGAAATAGCTCGTTGAACAGTTTGCAATTCCTGCATAAAGCTAGCTCGGTTTAAAGTAACTTTCATGATGTATCTCCTTTGAATGTTTGTTTATTTATTATTAGTTAAAAAGAATAATAAAAGTAATAGGGCATGTTGATTCTGTGGAAAACTCAAAAAACGCAAGAGAGAAACGAAAAAACAGCTGTGGAAAAAGTGTGCATAACTTTTGCTTGTTTTTTTCTTTTATCCACATGCTATTTTCAGTTGGTAGAATCGACAAATTAATTTAGTAAAAAGTTTTTGATTTCTGATACTTCATTTTGCATACTGACACTAGAATCCATCAGCTGCTGGATTTTCTCATGGGCATGGATAACCGTTGTATGATCCTTGCCGCCGAATTCAGCACCAATTTTCGGTAATGAATTATCTGTGAGCTCACGTGCCAAGTACATAGCGATTTGTCTAGGAACAACAATAGATTTGACGCGTTTCTTCCCTTTGAGATCTTTCAATTGGATGTGATAATACTTTGCCACTTCTTCTTGGATCTGCAAAATCGACAATTGAGGATGTCCTTTTCCTGATTTCAACGTTTTCAGCGCATCTGCAGCTAGACTAGTCGAAATATCTTCACTATTCATTGCAGCAAAAGCCTGTACTCGAACAAGTGCCCCTTCTAATTCACGAATATTAGAATCAATTTGACCTGCGATATAGCTCAGCGTGTCATCTGGGATCTCTAGACGTTCAGCTGCTGCTTTTTTACGCAAAATCGCTGTTCTTGTTTCAAGGTCCGGTGGCGTAATATCAACAGACAGCCCCCATGCAAAGCGAGAAACAAGGCGTTCTTGTAATTTCGGAATCTCGTTTGGCAACCGATCACTGGTTAGAACGATTTGTTTACCTTCATTGTACAAGGCATTGAAAGTATGGAAAAACTCCTCTTGCGTAGCTTCTTTTTCTGCGAAAAATTGAATATCATCTACTAATAGTAAATCAACATTTCGATATTCTTGACGGAATTCTTCTGCTGTTTTGTTTTGGATCGAATTGATGAAATCATTAGCAAAAGTTTCACTACTTACATATTTTACTTTGGCATTAGGCTGACTTTGCAGCATTTGATGACCGATTGCATGCATCAAGTGAGTCTTGCCAAGTCCTACGCCTCCATAAAAGAAGAGCGGGTTATAAATAGAACCTGGATCTTCTGCTACAACGAGCGCTGCTGCATGAGCCATCTGGTTTCCTTTACCAATGACAAACGTATCAAAGATATATTTAGGATTCAGCATGGCTTTTTTTAGCGGACTAGGTGCCGCAACTTTTGGATTTTTCTCTTCTACAACTTCTTCTTGCTCTGCTTCTTCGCCAGTAATAAAGCGAGGGATAATCTCATTTCCTGATAGCATATAACCGACTTCAACGATTTTTGTTGCCAGGTTTTTTTCCCAATATTCTTTATGAATCTTGCTAGGAACCTCAACAACGAGCTGGTTTTGATCAAGAGTTCGAGGGTTCGCTGTTTCAATCCATGTATTATAGCTAGCAGGCGATAAATCCTTTTGGTATGTTGCTTTTAATTCATTCCATAAAGCATCGAGGGATACCATATAAGGCCTCCTCCTTCATTAAAAAGTGAATAACTAGTACTAATTTAGCATTTTTTTTAATAGTTTTCCACAGAAACCGAAGAAAAAAATTTTTTAATTACAATTATCCACATAATCGACAAATAAAAAAAAGAGAAAAACACAGCTGTCAAAAAAAGTTTTCCACACCACTAATGCACAGGTGGACAACTCATAAAAATCACTAGATTTCCTCCTATACCTGTGGATAACAAATATATATTTATCAATAGTTTAGGGACAAAATGCACAGAAAAATGCCTGGTTGTGGATTACTTTTTTTACACGTGTGTTTTCTGTGTAAAAGTACCTCGTTATTATTTGTGGATAATTCCTGTGCATAACTTTTTCCACATGGGATTCCCATAGAAAAAAATAATCTTGTGGATAAGTTTTGACAATCGATCTTCTATTTTATATTGACAAAATCACTACTTTGTCGTTATACTATCAAAGTATGTCTGTGTTTATAAAATAGATAAGAACATTTTGGAGGTGGAATATATGAAAAGAACATACCAACCAAATAAACGTAAACGTCAAAAAGTTCACGGATTCCGTAAACGTATGAGTACTAAAAATGGACGTCGTGTGTTAGCTAGCCGTCGTCGTAAAGGAAGAAAAGTTCTTTCAGCTTAGGCCACTGGGGTTTCAGTGGTTTTTTTTATACTCTTTTTTAGGGAAATGATGAAAGGACAATCGTAATTATGGTATGATTATGAGCGTAAGTGAGAGATAGAAAAGGAAAGAAAACTAATGAGAAAAGCGTATCGAGTAAAAAAAGAACGAGAGTTTCAAGCCGTGTTTCATACGGGAGATTCTTTTGCTAACCGCAAATTCGTCGTTTACCGTTTGAAAAAACCGGGACAGCCTCATTTTCGAGTTGGTTTATCTGTAGGAAAAAAGGTCGGCAACGCGGTAAGCCGCAATGAAGTCAAACGAAAAATCCGAGCAGCAGTTTATTCTATAAAAGAAGAGATTGATCCGGAGTTGGATTTTATTGTGATTGCTAGACCAAGTGTGAAGGGGCTGACTTATGATGAGGTTCGCTCCAATTTAGTCCACGTCTTAAAACTTGCAAAAATAATCGACAGAGAGGAAAAGAGTAAGTGAAGAAATACAAACGTTTACTTTTGATGGCCGGTATCGTTAGTTTGGTCATCGTCTTATCCGGTTGCGGAACTGGGGAAGTCAGCGCACAAAGTACAGGAATTTGGGATCGTTATATTGTTTATTACTTTGCTGAGGCGATCAAGGCGTTGTCATTTGGTAATGCAGGGATAGGGATCATTTTATTTACATTGATCATCCGTGTGATCTTGTTGCCGCTGATGCATTTCCAAACAAAGAGCATGCGCAAGACACAAGAATTACAACCGAAATTAAAAGCACTGCAGCAACAATATAGTTCAAGAGACCCAGAAACACAAAGTAAATTAAGAGAAGAGCAACAGCGTTTATATGCGGAAAATGGAGTCAATCCATATGCTGGTTGTCTTCCTTTATTGGTACAAATGCCAATCTTGATGGCGTTATGGCAATCTATTTCCCGTGTACCTGAGTTGAAACAAGGCCATTTCTTATGGTTGAACTTAGGGAACGCGGATCCAACATTTATCTTGCCGATTCTAGCAGCAATCTTTACTTTTGCAAGTACGTATTTATCTAGCATGAGTCAGATTGAATCGAATGCATCAATGAAGATCATGAATTTCGTGATGCCTGTAATGATTTTAGTGATGGGTGTCAATTTAGCCAGCGGTCTTTCATTATACTGGGTGGTTTCCAATGCCTTCCAAGTTGTACAAACGCTGCTGATCAACAATCCTTTCAAAATTCGAAAAGAACGGGAAGAAGAAGCACGTAAAATCCGCGAAAGAGAACGTGCATTGAAGAAAGCAATGAATCCTAAGAAAAAACGGAAATAATAGGGGAGGGAATGCTAATGCCGATTTATGAAGCTGCAACAATAGATGAAGCTGTTCAACTAGGTCTAGCTGATTTGGGTTTGGCCAAAGACCAAGTTGAAATCGAAATACTGGAAGAAGGAAAAAAAGGTTTCCTAGGAATGGGCCGAAAAAATGCACGGCTTTCGATCCAGCCAAGTATCAGTGAAAAAATTTCTGAAACAGTAGAACAGACGGTAGAAGAGATTTTAGAAGAAGAACCAACAGCTGAGATCGAGGTAGTCAACGAAACGATTCTTGAAGAAAAAACAGAAGAAGTAAGTGAGCTAGGTGATGAAGCAGCTTTAACGGAATTGGCAGTCTATCTTACTGAAATTTCAAAACAGCTTGATGCTCCAGCTCTTGTCAAAATGGAAAGAGAATCCAATAATATGGTCGTTTTCCATTTAGAAACACAAAAGCAAGGGTTACTGATTGGGAAACATGGAAAAACGCTGAATGCATTGCAATATCTGGCACAAGTCTTCATCCATCGTTTAGCAAGAAATAAGCTATCTGTAGTGGTCAATGTAGGCAATTACCGTGAAAAGCGCCAAGAGATCATTCAGCGTTTAGCTGATCGCACGGCTGAAAAAGTAAAACGGACAGGACAGCCTGTTTTCTTAGAACCAATGCCTGCCTTTGAACGTAAACAAATCCATGCTGCATTAAGTAAAGATGAACATGTAAAAACACATTCGGAAGGTGAGGAACCTTATCGTTACTTAGTAGTTGAACCTGCTAAAAAATATTATTGATTCCATTACTTTTTGAATAAATCACGTTGACAAAGTTTTTCAAACCAAGTATATTTTACTAGAAATCATTCTTATCAGAGTATACGATGAAGTAGTCACTAACTTTGATAGAAAAAAGCGGAACGAAACTGTTTTCAGTTTTGCTCCGCTTTTTTTGTACCTGTTTCATTTAACCAATCGTCGTTTGGATAAATTGGATCACTGTTCCATAAGCAAAAAGTTCCAGAAAATACTTTCCATCCCGATTTCTTTGCTGATACTCAAAATGACAGTTGATCACCGCATTCGCACCATATTCAAGAACCTTCATCTTTAATTTCCTCTTCGTTGTCAAGAAAAGATCCTCTTTGGGAAAAGCTGGGTCAAACAAATCAGCTTCTAAGCATTCCACAACAAAAACGATATCGCGGACGATATATTTTTGATTGATATTTCCTGTAGATAAAACAACATCGTTGATCCGAGAATCACTTTCTTCTTTCAATGCATCAGAGTTGAACTGGCTCACTCCTTTTCTCCTTTCAAAAGTGTATAGTTTAGATAGCGCTACCATTTAGTGTACCGTTTTTTTTAAGAAAGATAAAGCCTTGTTTATACAGTATTTTCTCTTCGAATAAACCGAAGAACACAAAGAGACATCCAAAGTCAATTAAATGTAAGGTAATGGAATCAGGTGAGGTACAACTTCATATAACTTGTTTTAAACACTTGATTCCTTATAGCAAGTGTGATAACCTATGACCAGAATTTAATCAAGAACAAGCAGTCAAAGTGCGAAGTTCACCGTTTATTATGCATAAAGGGTGGAGTGGGCACTTTTTTTGTGCGCAAAATGAAAAAGGAAGTGAAAAAATGGCTGAAATTACTTTAGAATTTGATACGATTGCGGCAATTTCTACCCCGCCTGGAGAAGGGGCAATCAGTATCGTTCGTTTAAGTGGCGATCAAGCTGTGCAACTAGCAGATAAAGTTTATCATTCTGGGAATAAACGACTATCTGAAGTACCAAGCCATACGATTCATTATGGACATATCGTTGATCCTAAGAGCGATCAGCTAGTCGATGAAGTCATGGTCTCTGTGATGAGAGCACCAAAGACATTTACGCGGGAAGATGTAGTAGAAATCAATTGTCACGGCGGGATCGTCGTAGTCAATCAAATTTTGCAGTTATTGTTAAGAGAAGGGGCAAGATTAGCTGAGCCAGGCGAATTCACAAAACGGGCATTCTTGAATGGTCGTGTTGACCTTTCACAGGCAGAAGCTGTGATGGATTTGATTCGGGCAAAAACAGACAAAGCAATGGGGTTAGCCCTTAATCAGTTAGACGGCAATCTGTCTGCTTTGATCCGCTCATTGAGACAAGAGATTTTAGAGACATTAGCTCAAGTAGAAGTAAATATTGATTATCCCGAATATGACGACGTCGAAGAATTGACTACGAAGTTATTGCTTGAAAAAGCACAGATGATCCAACAAAGAATCCAAGCACTACTTGCTACGTCCAAGCAAGGAAAGGTTCTGCGGGAAGGGTTAAGTACGGCGATCATCGGTCGGCCAAATGTCGGCAAATCAAGCTTGTTAAACCATTTGTTAAGAGAAGAAAAAGCCATCGTTACGGACATTGCAGGAACGACTCGAGATGTAATCGAAGAGTATGTCAATGTTCGAGGCGTACCGCTCAAGCTAATCGATACAGCTGGAATTCGGGAAACAGAAGATGTGGTGGAACGTATCGGGGTCGAAAGAAGCCGTAAAGCATTAGCAGAAGCAGACTTGATCTTACTTGTTCTAAACCAAAGCGAACCACTGACAGCAGAAGATGAACAATTACTGGAAGCGACAAGTGGATTGAAACGGATCATTCTTCTAAATAAAACAGATTTGCCAGCACAGTTGGAACAAGAAAAATTGAACAAATGGAACGAAAATGAACCAGTTTTTTCAATTTCCGTAGCTAAAAACGACGGACTAGATCGTTTGGAATCAGCTATTTCTGATTTATTCTTCAGCGGAGAAACAGGAGAAAGAGACGCTACTTATGTTTCCAATACCCGCCATATCGCATTGTTAGAAAAAGCTTCCCTGTCACTTGAAGAAGTCATTGCAGGTATTGATGCAGGAATGCCTGTGGATCTCGTTCAAATCGATATGACGCGTTGCTGGGACTATCTAGGAGAAGTGGTTGGCGATAGTGTACAAGATGAATTGATCACTCAATTATTCAGTCAATTTTGTTTAGGAAAATAAAAGGAGGAACAAACGATTGAAACATTATGAAGCAGATGCGTATGACGTGATCGTTGTCGGCGCAGGACATGCCGGTTCAGAAGCTGCACTTGCTGCTGCACGTATGGGCTCAAAAACGTTATTACTGACAATAAATTTGGATATGGTAGCATTCATGCCATGTAATCCTTCTGTAGGCGGACCAGCTAAAGGCGTTGTTGTTCGAGAAATCGATGCGCTAGGTGGAGAAATGGGTAAGAATATCGATAAAACCTATATCCAAATGCGTATGTTGAACACAGGAAAAGGTCCAGCTGTCCGAGCATTGCGAGCACAAGCAGACAAACATGCTTATTCAACAGAAATGAAACATACAATCGAAAAAGAACCAAATTTGACATTAAGACAAGGAATCGTCGAAGAACTGATCGTCGAAGATGGTGTTTGTCATGGTGTAGTGACTTCCACAGGAGCGAGCTATCGGGCAAAAGCAGTTGTTATTACAGCCGGAACAGCACTTCGCGGAGAAATCATTATCGGTGAATTAAAATATTCATCAGGTCCGAATAACTCTCAACCTTCTATTGGACTAGCGAATCATCTAAAAGAACTTGGCTTTGCTATCGAACGGTTCAAAACAGGAACACCGCCTCGAGTAAAATCAAGTACGATCGATTATTCTGTTACAGAAGAACAACCTGGTGACAAAGAGCCGAATCATTTTAGCTTCAGCACACCAGATAGTGCCTATAAACTAGATCAGGAATCTTGCTGGCTAACCTATACAGGTGAGACGACTCACCAAATCATTCGAGACAACTTACATCGTGCCCCAATGTTTACAGGGATCGTTGAAGGGGTAGGCGCTCGCTATTGTCCATCCATCGAAGATAAGATTGTGCGTTTTGCAGACAAACCACGTCACCAACTATTTTTAGAACCAGAAGGCTTGAACACAGAAGAAGTCTATGTTCAAGGGTTATCTACTTCTTTACCAGAAGATGTCCAAGTCGACATGCTTCATTCCATCGCCGGTTTGGAAAAAGTAGAAATGATGCGTACAGGATATGCTATCGAATATGACGTAGTAGAACCACACCAACTCCGTCCGACATTAGAAACTAAAGTCGTTGAAAATCTTTATACAGCTGGACAAACAAATGGTACAAGCGGGTATGAAGAAGCGGCTGGACAAGGACTGATTGCTGGTATCAATGCAGCTTTGAAAGTTCAAGGAAAAGAGCCTTTAGTGATCAAACGAAGTGATGGTTACATCGGTGTCATGATCGATGATTTGGTGACAAAAGGAACGAACGAGCCTTACCGTTTGCTGACTTCACGTGCTGAATACCGTCTGCTTTTACGTCATGATAATGCAGATTTGCGATTGACAGAAATGGGTCACCGTGTGGGCTTAGTAAAAGAGGACCAATACAAGGCTTATTTGAAGAAAAAAGAAGCAGTTGAACAAGAAATCAAACGTTTGATGAATGTACGGATCAAACCAACAGAAGAAGTTCAAGCCTTTTTAGCGACGATTAATGCGGCACCTCTAAAAGATGGCGTACTAGCAAGCGACTTTTTAAGACGCCCTGAGATTACTTATGCAGATCTTCTACGGTTTATTCCAGAGAATGAAGAATTAACACGAAAAGAAATCGAACAAGTAGAAATCCAAATCAAATATGAAGGCTACATCAAAAAAGCCATGGAAAAAGTAGAAAAATTAAAACGCATGGAAGCGAAAAAGATTCCAGAAAACATCGACTACGCAGCAATCAACGGATTAGCAACAGAAGCAAAACAAAAATTGCAGAAAATCCAACCAGAAACAATTGCCCAAGCTAGCCGGATCAGCGGAGTAAATCCTGCAGATCTAAGCATCTTAATGGTCTATATCGAACAAGGGAAGATTGCGAAAGTCAGTGAACCAGCGTAATACGTAATAATAAATAGAAGAGAGAACCAGTTTTTGCAGAAATTGCTCAAAGCTAGTTCTCTCTTCTATGTGTATTTTATGAGTGCCATAATAGAAAGAAAAAATCTATCGGCGTTTCTTACTTTTCAAATTTTTAAGAATCCATATGGAAGGATTGCATGTCTTGGAATTTTGCGTTAAAGTAGGGAGAGAATCTGTGAAACAATTGCTGTTTCACAATGAAAGGAATAATTATGATACCAGAAGAATTTCGCCAATCTTTGGCAGAAAAAGGGATAGAGCTTACCGATCATCAAATGGAACAATTTGCTATCTATTATCGGACATTAGTCGAATGGAACGAAAAAATGAATCTTACAGCCATTACGGATGAAAAAGACGTATACCTGAAGCATTTTTACGATTCGCTTACGTTAGCATTTGAAGTAGACTTTACGCAACCTTTATCTTTATGCGATGTCGGTTCAGGAGCAGGATTTCCTAGCGTACCTTTAAAAATTGCCTTTCCCGAATTGCAGATAACGATTGTTGATTCTCTGAATAAAAGAATAACCTTCCTGTCTGAACTAACTCGATTATTAGGAATTGATGCTTCCTTATATCATGACCGGGCAGAAACATTTGGACAAAATCCTCAATTTCGTGCATCATTTGACCTTGTCACTGCTCGTGCAGTTGCTCGTTTGAATGTGTTAGCAGAATTGTGTTTGCCCTTGGCTAAACAAGAAGGCTATTTTTATGCATTGAAAGCAGCAAAAAGTGAAGAGGAACTGACAGAAGCAAAACAAGCGATTGCTTTATTAGGTGGTAAATTCCTCAAAGAAGAGGCAGTTACCTTGCCGAATGTCTCTGACCAACGGCATATTATCGTCATTCAAAAAAAGAAAATAACCCCAAAGAAATACCCAAGAAAGCCCGGTCTGCCTAATAAGCAGCCAATCAAATAGGAGGAGAAGAGATGGCACAAATAATATCTGTTGCGAACCAAAAAGGTGGCGTCGGCAAAACAACGACGACGGTAAATCTAGGTGCTTGTCTTGCCAGCCTTGGCAAAAAAGTGTTGCTAGTGGATATGGATGCACAAGGAAATGCTACCAGTGGTGTCGGGATCAGAAAACCCGATGTGACAAAAGACATCTATGACGTTCTAGTCAATGAATTGCCAATTGATGAGGCGACGTTGATCACTGAACATGAAAATTTGAGTATTGTGCCTGCGACTCTCCAATTAGCAGGAGCAGAGATCGAATTGACATCAATGATGGCAAGAGAATCAAGATTAAAAGGATCTTTAGCAGAAGTCAGCAGCCAGTATGATTATATTTTGATCGATTGTCCGCCTTCTCTTGGCCATTTGACAATCAATTCATTTACAGCAAGTGATTCGATTTTGATACCTGTTCAGTGTGAATATTACGCATTGGAAGGATTAAGCCAATTACTGAATACGGTTCGTTTAGTCCAAAAGCACTTCAATCCAGAATTGGAAATAGAAGGTGTCTTGCTGACCATGTATGATGCACGAACAAATCTGGGAAATGAAGTCGTAGAAGAAGTACGCAAATACTTCCGCGAAAAAGTCTATGAAACAATCATCCCAAGAAATATTCGTTTATCAGAAGCACCTAGTCATGGAAAACCGATCATCGACTACGATCCACGTTCTCGGGGAGCTGAAGTCTACCAAGCATTGGCAAAGGAAGTGGTAAGTCGTGAAGAAAAGTAAAGGATTAGGCCGAGGAATCGATGCATTGTTCCAAGATTTAGAAAACTTAGAGACGGTGGATGTAAAAGATGATACCGTGGTCCAGTTGCCATTGAATGAGCTGCGTCCAAATCCGTATCAGCCTCGTAAGACATTTGAAGAAGTATCTTTGCAAGAACTAGCTAATTCTATTGAACAATCAGGCGTCTTCCAACCAATCATCGTACGCCGTTCTGCAGTAAAAGGATATGAGATCATCGCAGGAGAAAGACGTTTTCGAGCGTCCAAACTAGCTGAAAAAGAAACGATCCCTGCTATCGTCAGAGACTTTGACGAAGAAGCAATGATGCAAGTAGCCGTGTTGGAAAACCTGCAACGGGAAGATCTGAATCCATTAGAAGAAGCAGAAGCGTATGAAATGCTGATGAAAAATCTGAAACTGACACAAGCAGAAGTGGCTAGTCGTTTAGGAAAGAGCAGACCTTATATCGCCAATTATTTGCGCTTGCTTTCTTTACCAGATCTTGTTAAGGAAATGGTGCAAGATCAACGTTTATCTATGGGACAAGCTCGTACGCTGTTAGGCTTGAAAAACAAATCATTGATCTTGAAATTAGCCAATCGTGCAGTAACTGAAAATTTAACTGTCCGCCAACTGGAACAGATCGTTTCTGAATTAAATCAAAACGATGGAAAAGAAAAGAAAAAAATCCCAAGGCTAGCAAAGGAAAAACCCTATTATATCCGAGAAAGCGAAGATCGTTTGATGGATAAATTCGGTACGAGCGTAGCTATCCAAGAAAAAAACGGGAAAGGTAAGATCGAGATCGAATACCTTTCTCAAAAAGATTTGACACGAATTCTTGATATCTTGAATATTCAATTTGATGAAGAATAAACAAAAAGGAGGCTATTTTTATGTACGACTTGCACGATATCGTTGAAATGAAAAAACCTCACGCTTGTCAGACGAACCGCTGGGAAGTCATTCGAATGGGCGCAGATATCAAAATCAGATGTATGAATTGCGGACATATCGTCATGATGACCCGTCGAGATTTTGAAAAGAAATTAAAAAAAGTAATTGAAAAAAATGCAGAGAAAGAGTGAATAAATTTATGGCATTGACTGCTGGAATTGTTGGGTTGCCCAACGTAGGAAAATCAACTTTGTTTAATGCGATCACAAAAGCAGGAGCAGAAGCAGCAAACTATCCCTTTGCGACGATCGACCCTAACGTAGGGATGGTAGAAGTACCTGACTGGCGTTTGCAACGCTTAACAGAACTTGTACATCCGAAAAAAACTGTTCCGACGACTTTTGAATTTACAGATATTGCTGGGATCGTAAAAGGCGCTAGTAAAGGAGAAGGTTTGGGGAATCAATTCTTAAGCCATATCCGCCAAGTAGATGCTATTTGTCACGTTGTCCGCTGTTTTGATGATGATAATATCACTCACGTAGAAGGACGCGTCGATCCACTAGAAGATATTGATACAATCAACTTGGAACTAGTGTTAGCAGACTTGGAATCTATCAACAAACGCTATACTCGTGTAGCAAAAGTTGCTAAAACCAAAGATAAAGATGCAGTGGCAGAGCTAGCTGTATTGGACAAAATCAAACCTGTACTGGAAGAAGGAAAATCTGCTCGAACGATCGAATTCACAGAAGAAGAACAAAAAATCGTTAAATCACTATTCTTATTGACGACAAAACCGATTCTTTACGTAGCAAATGTGTCAGAAGATGATGTGGCAGATGCAGATGCGAATCATTATGTACAAGAAGTGCGCAACTTTGCGGCAGAAGAAAATGCAGAAGTGATCGTGGTCAGTGCTCGTGCAGAAGAAGAAATCACAGAATTAGATGAAGAAGACAAAGCAGAATTTCTAGAAGCTTTAGGAATCGAAGAATCAGGTTTGGATCAGTTGATCCGTGCCGCTTATGATTTGTTAGGCTTAGCTACTTACTTTACTGCTGGGGAACAAGAAGTACGTGCTTGGACATTCAAAAAAGGAATCAAAGCGCCGCAAGCAGCAGGAATCATCCATTCAGATTTCGAACGCGGATTTATCCGTGCGGAAACTGTCTCTTTTGAAGACTTGGATCATTATGGAAACATGCATGCAGCAAAAGAAGCTGGGCGTGTTCGATTAGAAGGAAAAGATTATGTTGTACAAGACGGCGACGTAATGTTATTCCGCTTTAATGTGTAAAAGGGCTATCAAACTAGCTGTAGAATATGGTAGAATGTCTTTTGTGACGACCGTTGAGAAAAGGAACGGCTAAGGAGGACTATTAGATAATGGAACCAGAACAATTACGAGAAATCGTAAAAGAAAACAATAGTTTAGAAACAAAATTAACCAAAAGAAATCAACAGTACATTTTTGATTTGAAAAAATCTTTAGAAGCAGCGAATTTGTCTGAAGAAGAAAAAGTAAAAGCCCTTCATGACATTCTGCCTACTTTAGTTGCAGAACAAAAAGGCGGAAAAACAGCTCGCCAATTGTTCGGGACAGTCTCTGAAAGAACGGAAGCAATCATCAATAAACCAGCAGAAATACAAAATACATCGACCCCTTTATTGATGTGGTTGGATAATACATTACTACTGCTTGGTCTATTAAGTATCATGATCGCGATTACCGGATTGTTTTCACGTGGAACAACGCCAGCTTATGGCTTCTCTACACTCGTTCTAGGTTCTGCAATCGGGGGCTGGGTCTTTTATATGATGTACAAGTACATCTATCAGTATGAATATCCGGGAGCAGATCGAAGCAAGAAACCAGGAATGGGTAAAACATTGCTTATCCTAGGTGGAACGACACTTCTTTGGGTCGTGCTGTTTTCTGCGACAACGCTATTGCCGCCAGTTATCAATCCAGTATTAGATCCGATAGTAGTTATCATCATCGGAGCAGCTGCTTTAGCCGTCCGTTACTACTTGAAGAAAAAGTATGGGATCATTGGAAGTTTATCCGTTCCAAGAAGATAAACCAGAAAGCAGAGTAGTAGCTTTACTAAATATTGAGAGGTAGTAAAGGACCTCATTCCGTTTATCCATAGTTAAATAATAGTAAGGGGCTGTGACAAAAGTCTTGTCGCAGCTCCTTTTTTCGAATAAACGGTGTTCAAAAGCTTGCATCTGC